>NZ_JAQIBC010000002.1:300000-479955 GCF_030347995.1 Sulfurovum xiamenensis | reverse complement strand
TGAAGCGAATGATCTTCTTAGCAATAACTATATCTTTACCGTCTGTGAAGAGGAAAAATTTGAAAAGATGATAGAGAAGATCAGAGCTTTCATAGACAGATATGGTGGAAAATGTATTGTGAGCGACTCCCTTGTTTTATTACATGAAAAAAAGTAAAGAGTACTTTGGGGATTGTTTTTCATTTGATAACAAAATAATACCAATATTGGATAACTATAGTATTAAAAAAAGACAATTAAATATCAAAAATAGATAATTTATAGAACAAAAATAGTGTAGAGATAAAATCTAAAAACCTTTAAAATACTGACAACTAAAATTGAAGGAATTCAAATGAGTAGAAAGATAACAAAAATCTTAATAGCCAATCGTGGTGAAATTGCACTACGTATTATCAGAGCATGTAAAGAGTTGGATATTACGAGTGTAGTGATACACTCTGATGCTGACAGTGAAGGCTCATGGGTACAGAAAGCAGATAAGAGTGTCCTGTTAGAGGGACATCCTGTGCAAGTCTATCTGGATTATGAGAATATTATCAGGGTGGCTAAAGAGTTAAAGTGTAGTGCTATCCATCCAGGGTATGGTTTTTTGTCTGAAAGTGCTGACTTTGCAAGAGCCTGTGATGAGAACGGTATTATCTTTATTGGACCAAAAGCAGAACATATTGAACTTTTTGGTGACAAGATCACTTCCAAAAATGCCATGAAAGAGATAGGTGTACCTGTGCTTGAAGGTACTACTACTCCTATCACAGATAAAAAAGAAGCGCAAAAGATCTCTCAAGAGATAGGCTTCCCAGTTATCATTAAAGCAGCATTTGGTGGTGGTGGTCGTGGAATGCGTGTCGTGCATGAAGCAAAACAGTTCGATTCACTCTTTGATGCAGCAACAAGCGAGGCCAAAAAGTTCTTTGGAAACGGTGATGTATTCATAGAAAAATTTGTAAGTAATCCTCGACATATTGAAGTACAGGTTATTGCAGATAAGTATGGGAATGTGGTGCATTTGGGTGAAAGAGACTGTTCCATTCAGAGACGTCACCAAAAAGTGATCGAGATCGCACCTTCTCCAAGTCTTAATGATGATACGCGAAAAGAACTCTATCGTATAGCTATCAGAGCGATGAACCGTCTAGGGTATGAGAACGTAGGGACGATCGAATTTTTGCTAGACGAAAATGATAATATCTACTTTATCGAAATGAATACACGTCTTCAGGTCGAACATCCGGTCACAGAGATCATCACTGGTGTGGATATCGTACAACGAATGATCCAAATTGCAGAAGGTGACAAGCTTCATTTCTTACAAGAAGAGATCGTTTTTAGAGGATATGCTATTGAGTTCAGGATTAATGCAGAAGACCCGCTCAACAATTTTATGCCATCATTTGGAACGATCGAAAAGTACTTAACACCGGGTGGACCAGGAGTAAGGCTTGATACAAGTGTATACGGCGGATACTCTATACCTACCAATTATGATTCAATGATAGGAAAACTGATCGTATGGGCATTAGACTGGGAAGGTGTAGTGAAAAAAGCCAAAAGAGCGCTGGATGAATACTACATAGAAGGTCTTACAACCAACATTCCATTCCATAAAGAGATAGTGTGTGATGAGAGTTTCCAAAAAGGTATCTTTGATACAGGATTCTTAGACAAACGTGTAGAGCAATATGCACTGCTTAATGCCATCGCACCAACGGAAGATAAACGTATCAGTTCATTTTTCTCAAAATTGATGCAAAAAGGTTTAACCTCGAAAAAAGGTGATTTTATCTAGTTACATTTAGTTACAATTAATTTTATATTATTTACTACGTGTTCTTCACCTAATAAATAAAAATGTCATACTTTGTATTGTTTTTACACAACTATAAAGTATGATGCATGTTGAACCTAGGGCATGATTGTAAGATAGCTTGGGCATATTAAGATACTTACTATATGATTATTTAAGAGTTTTTTGATTAGAAGATTCGGTGAATTATAAAGGGTATGTATGAAACTCAATGATATTGTTGTGAATTATGTAAAAAAAATCATTAAAGAAGATCGAAAAAACATTTTTCATTTAGTCTATTACTCTATCATAGATGCTATTCTTGTCTTGTCTATTCCTCTTGCATCCGCAATTATCATCAACAGTGTATTGGCACATGCTTCGCTCTCTGTAGTTATTTTGGGATCAGTAGTCCTTGTGTTATTTCTATTTATTACCATTTTACAATTGCTTAAAGGCTATATTGTCGAAAAGTTTCAACAGAAAGTTTTTCTTCAAGAAGGTATAGAAGTGGCGACAAAAGCATTACATCTGAAGCACGAAGATCATAATGACGAAATTAACCATAGAAAATTAATGAACTACTTTTTTGATATCACTTCGATCCAAAAGTTTTTTCCTATTCTTTTGCTTGATGGCTTGGGATTGATGATCAAGATCGTTGTGAGTCTTCTTTTGTTACTTGCATTTGATCCGGTACTATTTGCTGCGGGGGCACTCTTTTTCTCTATCTATATCATTCTGTTGTTTCTACTTGGTCATAATGCAGCTAAAAGAGCATTGGAGCGTTCAGATGCAAAACATAGTACCATCTATTTTTTACAGCATATCAATGAAGAGAAGGGTAGTGAAAAAGAAACGCTGACAAAGTTCAACACCAGTTTAAGTCAGTATGTAGATGCCAGGAAAAAGTTATTTCAGATCATTATCAGACAATTGGGATTTACTTATTTTGCAGAAGGGTTCATTTTTAGTATGTTCTTGGTCATAGGAGGTTATCTTGTAATCAATGGAAGTTTGCCTTTGGGGGAATTTGTTGCGGCTGAAATTATTGTGACCTCTATTACGTATGCATTAAAAGGATTTGCAAAACAGCTTGATTATATTTACGATATGATCGAAGGACTCTATAAAGTCAATAAGTTGTCAGTAGGTCTGGAGGATAAGAACGATGGATAGATTTGAATTTGATGCATTGAAACTTACTGAGACTCATCCTTTTGTGAATCGTATTGGGCGTTTTACTTTTTTTCTGATACTTTTTTTCATAGCCATTCTTTTTCTGCCCTGGAGACAAACTGTTCAGGGGGAAGGTACATTGATCGCGTATGACCCCACCCAGAGAATACAGTCTATCTCTGCACCTATCGATGGTTTTATTGATACTTTTTATGTTTCAGAGAACGAACATGTACGCAAGGGGATGAAACTCTTCAATATGATCGATCCTGATAAAGACTATAGAACACGTGTATATAAAATGAAAGAGGATTTCGAACAGCAGCATCAGAATATAGAAAATGAACTCATTGTACTCAAACAAAAAGACACCAGTCTTCTGAATCAGAAAAAAATACGCATGGAGCTCTATGATAAACGTTATATTCAGGCAGAGGAACAGTTGAAAAGTCTACAGCTCAAATATCAGGCAGAAAAGAAAAACTATGAAGTTTTATTCAACCATTTTACCAGGGTTAAACAACTCTATCTTCAAAAAATAGAATCAAAAAAGAATTATGAGAAAAGTGAGAACCAATATATCAATGCGAAAACAAAATTAGAGAAGATTGAAATTGATATAGAGGTGCAAAAGCGTCATTTATCAATCATTCAACAGGAAAAACAACACTTTTTAGAAGAAATAGAAAATCAGATAAGAACACTTGAAAACAATATGTTAGGGGTGGAAACACGCTTAAATATTTTAACAAGAGACTATGAAAAACATTTGACAGAGATAGCCAGATATGAAACATCATCAGTAGTTTCAAAAAAAGACGGTTTTGTCATGCGTATCTTGGAAAATGACAAGAATACCTATATTAAAAAAGGGCAACCGATCCTACGTTTTTCTCCCGATGTCAATACCAGTGCACTTTTGTTAAAGGTTTCGGACTTCAATATGCCTTTAATCAAAGAGGGACTTCCGGTAAGGATCAGATTTCATGGATGGCCTGTGTTGCATATTCCCGGATGGCCGGTGATAAGATTTGGTACCTTTGGAGGCATTATTAAGAGAGTTGATCCGATATTACATGAGAAAGGTGCTTACTATGCCTATGTGGTTGAAGATCCGAATGAACCATGGCCTTCTCATGAAAAACTTCGTGTGGGTACTGATGCAATGGCATGGGTTGCTTTGTCACGTGTACCGATCTGGTATGAACTTTGGCGCTTAATGAATGCATTCCCTGCAAATATGGTCACACCGGAGCAAAAATAATGAAAAAAACACTTTTAAGATACGCTGTGGGTATGTGTATCTTTTCTCATGAAGCTTTTTCTCAAGAGATCTTTACCGTGGATCATATGAAACACTATCTCACAGAAGAAAACCCCTATATTTACACGGCAGTGGGACAACAATATATTGATGCAGCCCGTATTCAATCAGCAGAGGGAGGCTTTGATACGAAACTCTCTGTAGCGTATGACCAAAAAGAGTATCCGATAAGTACAGGTGAATTTTCTGATATCTCTTTTAGCAAACCGACAGAAAACGGTACAGAATTTATTGTAGGGTATAGGAGAGCTGAAGGCATTCAAGAGTATAACAATATCAAAACAGGTAGTGAAGGGGAATTGCGTGTGGGAGTGAAAGTACCCGTATTTTCACTATTGAACGATATGAATGAACGAAAATATACACTTGAAGCTGCGAAAATAAATGCGACTAGATCGGCTTTTGAATCACAAAACAATTTAAGAAATCTCTATACGCATATCGTTACTTCGTATTATCAACTTCTCTACTATAGTGAAGTACTAAAGCTTGAGAAAAAACTGCTGCATAAAGCGACCAAAAGAAATCGTTTTATTGAGAAAAGAGTCAGCTCAGGAGATCTTGCTGATGTTGCAATACTCGAATCTAAACAGCAGATCATTAATCGTGAACAAAGAGTTCTCACAACTAAAAACAATTATAGTCAGGCCTTACAGCTCTTTTTAAATTATCTGAACCTCTCTAAAAAAGAGTTTGAACTGAGATATGTTCTCCCTTCATTAAAAATGCTGAAGAGTGAAAAAATACTTTTTCAAAATGCGATCACTCAAGCATTAACACATAGACCGGATATCAAAGTCTTGGACTCCCAACGCACTAAACTGGACCTGGATACAACCTATAATAGTGTATCCGCGTATCCGAAGTTAAATCTTTTTGCCTATGGTGTTCATGATATTCAATATGGAGAGGGTATCAAAGTTGGATTACAATTTGATATACCATTAGAAAGACGCTCTTATAAGGGAAAGATGATCGAGATACAAAAAGGTATGAGTCAAATTGAAGAAGAGAAACATAGATTACTGTTAGAATTGAAAACAAATCTCAGTAATCTCATCTATTCATTAGATATTATCAATCAAAATATAGAATTAGGGGAGAAAGAAACAAAGATCGTTGAGACACTTGAAGAAGCCGAAAATAAAAAATATGAAGTAGGTTCAAGTGACCTTTTTCAGATCAATCAACGTGAAATAAGAACATTGGAAGTAAAGAAAAAGCAATTGGAATACTACCTCAATGCCTTGGTGATACAACAGGAGATAAAAAAAGAGATGGGAGAGTCCATGACACTTTAAAAGTGTGATCTGTTGATATACATTCTAGATATTGGGCAGATCACTCTTCATCTCTTCTAAATATTAGTATATCTTTTCTTTTATATAATCTTAAGTTATTTATAATACAATATCAGGAAATATATCAAAGGAAACAGTATGGATATAAATAAATGGAGAGCCACATGTAGACCTGTGAGAATTGTGGTAGGATCGGCACTTATCGGTTATGGTGTATACTCAGGAAATGCTTGGTTCTATCTTGGTATGATCCCACTTATTGCAGGACTTAGCAACTTTTGTCCGGCATGTATCGCCACTCAAAAGTGTGATATATCAGAAAAATAAAATAGATGAGGTGGATCCTCATCTGTTTTACACTTACTTTTAACGCTATTACATTAGCACACTCTTCATAATTCAACCGTTCATATATTTAATAAAGTATAATTTCACAATACAACGCTTCAAAGGTACAGGCTATGGATACACTCACACAATATTTAAATGATCATCCTCATGATGAACTGCATCCTTCAGAGATAGCGAATATTCTTAAAGATCTCAATGAAAAAAGTTTTCGTGAAGCATTACAGGCCATACCTAGAGAGCTTATTGCAGATGTTGCATTGGAACTTCCGGACAGATATTTTGAAGATATTGTTGAGTCTTTTACCACAAAAGAAATTGCAGATTCGGTCGCTGAACTGGAAAGTGATGACCAGACAGACTTTATGCAGGAGCTTGAAGAGGTCGATTCAAGTATGGCTAAAGCAGTATTTAGCCAGTTGGATGAAGATGACCAGGCAGATATTTTAAAGCTTAAGCAGTATGATGATGATATCGCGGGTGCGTATATGCAAGTAGAGGTATATACGGCCAATTTACATGATACGGTACATGATGTGATCAGACAATTTGCGAAACTAAGACGTAATGATGAACTTGAGAATGTGAATTATCTTTTTGTCACGGATGAAAAGCATCACTTGCGTTATGGTATAGGTTTGGACCATCTTCTGGTCTTTAATTTTGATCAGACACTAGAAGAGAATATTAACGAAAACCCTGAAAAATATAAACCTGTTATGGGATACGATTCTGACGATATCAGTGATATCGTACAGAAGTTTCAGGAGTATGACCTGTCATCGATGCCTATTATTGATGAGAAGGGTATGCTTCTTGGGCGTATTACTTCAGATGATATCTATGACATTATCAATGAACAGGCGACAGATCAAATGTACCATTTGGCAGGGGTGAATGACGATGCAGAAGAGGATGAAGATATCTTTAAAGCAGGTAAATCACGTGCTGTATGGTTGGGGGTGAATCTGATCACAGCTATCACTGCTTCTTTGGTCATAGGCCTTTTTGAAGATACACTTCAGAGCATTGTCGCGTTGGCTATTTTGATGCCTATCGTAGCTTCTATGGGTGGCAATGCAGGGACGCAAAGTCTTACGGTGGTTGTACGTCAGCTTGCACTTGGTGACATTGCACAGCATGATGCATTTCGTACGATAAGGAAAGAAGTCATACTCTCTCTTGCAAATGGTTTCCTTTTTGCTATAATCATGGGTATAATAGCCTCAATATGGTTTGATAAAGGGATGCTTGGTATCGTGATCGCACTCTCTATGGTCATCAATCTATTGAGTGCAGGTTTCTTTGGTGCTATGGTGCCATTGTTACTCAAAAAAATGGAAGTTGATCCAGCCATTGGAAGTACTGTGGTACTTACAACGGTAACGGATGTTGTAGGCTTCTTTTCGTTCTTGGGTCTAGCGACCCTAATATTATTATAAAGGTATTTTTTTATACATGGATTTGTTAATTCTTTATTTCACTTTAGCAGTGATGATATCCTTCATCTGTTCAATTTTAGAATCTGTTTTACTCTCTGTCAACATGGCATATGTTTCAGTGCTTGAAAAAGAGCGTCCTATCGCAGGAAGACTTTTAAGAGGACATAAAATTAATATCAACAAATCTTTATCTTCTATTTTAATTCTCAATACGATTGCCAATACTTTGGGTGCAGCTGCTGTGGGGGCACAGGCTGAAAGTATTTATGGAGTAGGTGCGGTATTTTATGTATCTATTGCCTTGACATTTGCTATTCTTTTTTTGTCTGAGATCATTCCTAAAACCATAGGTGCAGTGTACTGGAAATCTTTATCACCTGTGGCGGCATACGTGATTCATTTTTTTATTTGGATAACGTACCCTATTATCATTTTAACACTCTTTGTGACCAATCGTATAAGTAGAGGTGTTGATACAACCAGTTTGACGAAAGAAGAACTTTTACAGAGTACTTTGCATAGTGAAGATGAGGGACTTCTTAAAGAGCAGGAATCGGATGTGATCGAAAATATTCTTCTTCTTGATAAGATAAAGATCAAAGATATATTAACGCCTAGAACAGTTGTTTTTGCTTTAGATGGGAGTAGAAGTATTAAAGATATTGTTGAGAGTGAACCAGCGATATTTAAATTCTCAAGAGTACCTGTCTACGATGAGAGCATTGAAAATATTACCGGTATAGTAATGACTAAAAAAATCTTTAAACAAGGTCTAAAAGATGATACTGTAGCGTTAAGTACAATACAAAAAGACATTTTTAAGATCTCAGAAAACTTGCCTGTATCTAAGGCACTTGATCTGTTTATTAAGAAAAAAGAGCATATGTTTCTCGTCCTTGATAACTATGACCAGACTGAAGGAATTGTGACACTTGAAGATTGTGTTGAGACCATACTAGGTGTTGAGATCGTTGATGAGAGTGACAGTGATGCTGATATGAGAGAAGTTGCAAAACAAAAGATGCGTCTTAAACGTAGGTTAGAGAGTATTTCTAACGAAGAAGAATAAGGCTTACTTTGTCATTAGCTACACTTGGGTTATCTGCAGAGATCTTAAAAGCACTGAATGAGAAAGGCTATGAGTCTGCTACGCCTATCCAAAAAGCACTGATCCCCGCTATGTTCACGGGTCGTGATATCATGGCCGGTGCACAGACGGGGACAGGAAAGACAGCAGGTTTTTCACTCCCTATACTCCAGGAACTCAGTAAACATTTTGTTGAAGGACAACACTACCCCAAAGCAGTCATTTTGGTACCTACACGGGAACTCGCCAAACAGGTACATGCAAGTATAGAAGCGTATGGAAAGTACCTCCCTTTAAAAAGTATAGTGCTCTATGGCGGAGCAAACTTAACTTCACAGGCGAATAGACTAAAAGCAGGGATAGATATTATCGTCGCTACGAGCGGACGTCTCTTGGAACATATAGGGCAAAAAAATATCAATCTTGAAAGTGTTGCATACTTAGTCTTAGATGAGGCAGATACGATTCTGGATATGGGCTTTGTGCATGAGGTGGGTAAGATACTTCAGCATCTCCCGGATAAACGGCAGAATGTACTTATCTCGGCAACACTTTCAGGATCTGTCAAAAGACTGGCAGAGCAGATACTCCAAAAACCCAAGCTCATAGAAATCGACAGTATGGGAACTTCTGCTCATACTGTAGAACAGATCGTCTACCCTGTCGAGAAAGAGAAAAAAACTGAGCTACTCTCCTACCTTATAGGTTCACGAAATTATAAGCAGGTACTTGTCTTCACCCGTAAAAAAGAAGTTGCAGATGAAGTAAGTAAAGAGTTGAATCTTTCAGGGCTTATAACAGCAGTGATCCACGGTGGTAAAACATCAGGTGAAAGATCTAGAGCATTAGAAGGCTTTAAAGAAGGAAAAGTACGGGTACTAGTTGCGACCGACATCGCAGCTCGAGGACTGGATATACCTGCCTTAGGTGTCGTCATGAATTATGATATCCCCCACGTTACAGGAGACTACATACACCGTATAGGACGTACGGGAAGGGCAGGGGCAAAAGGATTGGCCATTACGCTCATCTCACCTCTAGAAATGGTCGCTCTTAAAGATGTGGAGCGTCTTATGGGCAAGCGTATTCCTCAAGAAAAACTGGAAGGATATGCCCCCAAAGAGATAGCGAAACAAAAAGGTGCTCGTAAAAATCCCAATGAATATAAAAAGACGGATGGGGCTTTTGGAAAAAAGAAAACCAAGACAGCGACTGCACCTAAAAGTAAAAAACGTAAAACAACCAAACGCGACGGGTTTAAAGCATTTGATGTTGCAAAACCGAAGATAGAGAAGAATAAAAAACGAGGTAGAGGAAGAAAGTAATTTCCTTTTAAATGATATGTACCCGAAGGTACATACCGCTTATTTGGAATTAAGATCTTTTAAAAATGCCAAGGTCAGTGTATCTTTGCCATCGATGCGTTTTTTTCCAATAGTGAGTTTTACACTGTGGAAAAGAAAAAGTTCACCTGCATAGTTGATACCCAAAATAAAAGTGTAGTCACCAAAAATAAATTTTTTCAACCCTTTTGCTTCAGGTTTATGGGTAGGATTTTTGATATAGAAACAGACTTCATTGGGAAAATCGCTTGTACGTTTATCGTCATCATTCAAAAGTACCTCACCTAACTCAGACGTCACTTGAACGGAGAGTTTCTGATCAAGTTCATGTGTTTTTATCGTATAATCACCAAATGTAAATTGCATTAATTCTTTCCTTCTTTATGAGATTAAATATTATATCTTTTATTAAAAGATTTTAGATGAGTTTTTGTATCAATAATGCGCAAATTAACGATACAATGTAACCTTCTTCGATCGGTTCTAGTGCCCTTATAGACTTATACTTCCTTCAAAGAAAACTTCCCGATCTCTTCCAAAAATGTAGTAGCATAGGAACCTTTAGGAAGATAAAACTCAACGGTAAGTTTTTTCGTATGAGTATCATACATTGTTTCTACATCTTGAGGCCAGATCCATGCAAAACGTCTGTCTCCTTTTAGTGTGTTCAAGTCTGTATCATCATAGGCTTCTTCAAGATGGTAGGCATCACTTTTAGCCCTTAGCGCATTGGCCCCACATAACAGTCCGGTAGGGGAGATCTTCTTTTGTTCGAAGGCTTGGGCACTTTGCTGCATCTCTTTCACGTAATCACTTTTTCCATAAGGATAAGGCATGATAACATCACCGATAAAGAGTTTGAAAAACTGAGGCTGCTTGGCCAAAACTTTAACAAGTTCCAGTGGATATTGGAGCTTTTTTGCTGCTGCTTCTACTTTATGGTCTCTGATGATGGCAGAGAGCTTTACTCTTGAAGCCAGCCATTTATTGTAAAGGTAGCTCTGGTAAGCGGAGACAAGCAGTTTTTCTTTACTGCCTTTCAGACGTTTCCCTGAATGGGCTATCTCTTTGCCCTGGAGATAGGAACGGCTGTCTTCACCGAAACGCTGGTACCCATAATAGTTGGGTATGCCATCCACTTGCATTTTTTTTGCTGTGGTATTGAAAAACTTTGCTTCATTTTCAGCAATATCATGCAAGACAATGGAGAAACGGTTACCTTTAAGGTGTCCTATTTTGATTGGTGCTTTGTTGTAGGTACGTTCTAGTATCTCGATCTTCTCTGTTGTAAGGTTTTTGTTCAGTTCCTTTTCGTACTTTTTTGGAAGAGAAATGTATTGTATGGTGGTGGCATTTTTGTCTTTAAGTCCTGCATAACCGATATCACGCTCTTGAAGACCAGTTGCCTTAGCAAGGACTGTAACCAGTTTCCATGTGCTCATATCGGTTTTCTTGATCTTGAGTATGAGAAAATTTCCAGTACCGGTAAAAGTGTAAAGAGGTATCTCCTCAACAAAAAATCGTTCGACAGTCTGTTTAAAGTCAAACTTGAGAGGGGTATGGTTATAGGCGTAGGTTTTAATGTGATTCATGGAGGAATTATAGCGAAATAATGATGTGATCATCAGATTTCATCATGATTTGATATATATATTTGATCTTTTTTATATATAAAACTTAAATAATAATTAAATATATGATAGACTTATGGATAAAATTTTTGGGAGGAAGAATGATGAAATCATTAAAATTTGAGGGAAGCGGTAGAGAGTATTTCAAAATATGGATCGTGAATGTACTCTTAACGATCGTGACATTAGGATTCTATTATCCATGGGCAAAAGTGCGTAACCGCCGCTATTTTTATGCCAATTCTATACTCGATGGCAGAAATTTTGAGTACCATGCAACTGGGAAACAACTCTTTATAGGTTTTTTGGTGGCAATGAGTCTTTTTGTTGTATATGTAGTGATCCAACAGGTTTCACCTATGGGAAATCTTATTTTGATCGGTGCTTTATTTGTAGCGATACCTTGGATAATATGGAGAAGTATGATGTTCAATATGCGTATGACAAGTTTTTCGAATGTGCGCTTTGGTTTTGTGGGTAAACTTCGTGATTCTTATATGAATTTCTTTGTCTATCCTGCTCTTTTAATGATCGGTTATGTGGTGTTGGCTATTGGTGTTGAGGTATTGATGCCTATATTAGGTGTCGGATTGACGTCTCTGATCTCATTTATTGTCTTTTTAACTTTTATTGTTTTTGCCGTCTCTTTTATAAAAAAGAAAAATACTGAATATGCCATTAATCTCTCACGTTATGGACAGGGTATATTTCAAACAAATATCCAGATAAAAGAGTTTATGAACATTATGGTCAAAACGATAGGTATAGCTCTATTGACTATGTTTATCACAGCATTGATCATAGGTGCTTTGGTCTATGCAACGGTAGGACTTGAGACACTTGTTTCTATCCAGGAAGCAGCCAATGATCCTCAAATGATGCAGGCCCAGATGGCTGCTATTGTGCCTATTATAGGATTAGCTTATTTAGGGATGATACTTGCATCCATGTTTATTATGGCATATTATATGACCAGACAGCGTACCTATGTGTATGAAAATACCACTTTAGATGATGCAATTTCCTTTGGTTCTACACTCAAAGCAAAACAATTCGCATGGGTCATGATGACAAACTTTTTGGCTGTTATCGCAACATTAGGTCTTGCTATGCCATGGGCCAAAGTAAGGGTTGCAAGGGTCATGTTGGAAAACACACAAGTGCATACGGATGCAGGATTTGACCAATATATGACACAAAGACAAAATGAAGCGTCATCATTGGGAGAACAGATAGGTGATGCTTTTGATGTAGATGTAGGACTGGGATTTTAGAGACATGATAAATGGCAAGTGGTATGCACAAGGAAGTGCAGCATCTTTGGATGCGACACTTGCTGTAACATCAGAACATACTTATGTGATCAGGGTAGAAAACGGTGCTGTCTATGAAGGTAGCTTATCTGTATTAAACGTAGACAATAGACTGGGAAATACAGAACGAAAGATCACACTTGAAGATGGCTCCATCTTCGCTACCAAAGAGAATGACCTTATCGATAAAATATTTAAAAAACATCTGTTAAGCAATGGCATTATCCATACGCTGGAATCAAAGTTGAGGTGGGTTTTTGTTGCACTTGTGATCACGGTATTTACTACATTTGGGTTTTTTAAATGGGGTGTGCCCTGGAGCAGCACAAAGATCGCACATCTATTGCCACATGAAACTAATGAACTTATTGCCACGCATACTTTGGAATTTCTTGATAAGTATATATTTAAAAAAAGCAAAATTTCTCAATCAAAAATGGAAGAGATACGTCAACATTTTACATCAACCTTGGTTCCGTTAAGTGAAGATCAAGAGATCAACTACAGAGTGCATTTCCGTTTATGGCGTGATGGAAATGTCAGCATACCTAATGCCTTGGCATTGCCTTCAGGGGATATTATCTTAACAGATAAATTTGTAGAGTTATCAAAGAGTCAGGATGAAATTGATTCTGTACTACTGCATGAGATGGGACATGTTATCCATCGTC
Source organism: Sulfurovum xiamenensis (assembly GCF_030347995.1). Taxonomy (NCBI): domain Bacteria; kingdom Pseudomonadati; phylum Campylobacterota; class Epsilonproteobacteria; order Campylobacterales; family Sulfurovaceae; genus Sulfurovum; species Sulfurovum xiamenensis. The sequence continues at coordinate 466,527 of NZ_JAQIBC010000002.1, read as the reverse complement.
ATACTTTAAAGATGGTGATAGAAAGTACATTTATTACAGTGGCAACAATGATGATTGTAGGAGACAGTAATGGATTGGCAGATATGGGGGTAGGGCTAGGTTCACTTCTGGTAAGTAGCAGCTATTCTCGTGGTCATGAGTCTGAAGCAGATATCTATGCATTTGAGCAGATGCTTGCAGCAAAGATCGATCCTATTGCATTTTCAGATATTATGAATCGTATGATGTCCTATATGGAGCGACCAAGCAAAAATGATAAGAACAGTGAAACGTCTGATGAGGATGTTTTGGATTATTTATCTTCTCATCCTGCTACCAAAGAGCGTGTCGAGGTAGCACAACAGTACAGTCAGTGTTTCAAAAAAGGTTTGACTACCTGTGAAATAGTCTCAGTGCCTCAATAATTTAACCACATTTCCCCGGAGCACATTTCATACCGTTAAATTGTCCTGTCAATGTGCCATCGGTACTTCCTTCATGCATTTTTTTCATTCTCTCTTTCATCATTTGTGGATGTGCGATGAAGTTGTAGCCTTTATACAGGGTAATTCCTCCATAGAGAATGACTAGCAGAGCTGCAAGCTTCATCATGGTACCACGTAGGGATCCTTTTTGCAGGATCTTTGTGAGGAAGCCTAAAAAGAAAAGCGCGGGGATGGTAGCCAGTCCAAAGGTTGCCATGACCAAAGCACCTGAAACAGGATCAGCAGTACTTGCCGCAAAAATAGCGAAAGAGTAGACAAGTCCACAAGGAATCATACCATTGAGCAACCCTAAAAGATAAAAGCTTAGATACGATTTGTCTGACATCAGTTTTCTGAAGCTGTTTTGAAACCAGGCATATTTGGAGACGGACCATTCAGCAGAATTGAGAAATTTAAGATTTCCTATAAGTGAAAGACCTGCAAGTATCATCAGTATACCGGTGATGAGAAAAAGTATCCCTTTGGTGGTAGGTGTAAAAGCGACCACTTGTCCCACATAACCAAATATAGCGCCTAAAATAGCATAGGTGGTTACACGTCCAAAGTTGTAAGCCAAGTGTGCAGAAGTCTGTTGCAGATAACTTGTTTTTTGATCTATTTTTGTAGAAGAATATGCAACTACGATCCCGCCACACATTCCAATACAATGTCCAACGCTTCCTAAAAAAGCGGTTGTTAAGATAATAATTAAATCTATATTGCCCATTGAGACTGCCTCTTTTGTAAATAGTGATAAAACTATAGTATTATTTTGTTAAAATAGTGTTAATAAATCATAAGGGCTGTATTGTGTTTAAATTTTTAAAACGTAATATCATGAAAATGTTCAGAGAATTACTTGTATACCATCATAGTTCTTTAGAATATAGAGCAAAGATCCTCACCCTTATGGTCTCGGCGAATGGTGAGATCTGTGAATGTGAAAAACAAAAACTCAAAGAGATCGCACATAGTATCTATAGTGATGATCATGAAAGAGCAGAACTTCTCATCGATACGGTCAATGAATACCATACAAAAATCGTCACCAACAATGGGCTGGACTTCGAGCATCTTATTATGTTGGTTGAAAACGAGACCAAAGAGGTGCCTCGTTTTACATCAAAGATAGATATGGGACTTCTTATGCAACTGCATGAATGTATGGACAGTGAAGAGGATATCCTGTTCCAACAGCGTATTATAGAGTTTTTACAGGGTCTAAAGGACGAGTATGGAGTGGTATAGATTTATTATTTTTGGTAAAGTACAAGGTGTATTTTATCGCAAGTTTGTTTCTCAGGCTATGATGAAAAAACAATATAAGGGATACATACAGAACCTTGATGATGGTACCGTTGAGGTTGTCGCTGAAGTATTTGATGATGATTTCAATACGTTTATGGCTATTTTGAATGAAGGATCACCATCGAGTTTGGTAGAGGATATCCGATATGAGATCATTGAAGATGCAGAATTCACAACCGATGGTTTTGAGATACGATATTAGGATGTGAACCCTCCTGTATAACTATAGATACTCATAATGAGTTTTGCAAAGGTGAGATTTTGTAAGAGATTTACGTAGTCCTAGTTAAAGCTACGTCAAGTAAATATCTTGTGAAAGATTACTTTTGCAAAGTTCACCCTATGGGCAATACTAGCTTTACCTTATGCGTCGTTACTCACTTTTGAATTAGCTTAGGCTAGTCCTGCAAGTGAGTGCCTAGCTTAAGAAAAAGCTAGTATAGTTAAGAATATCTATAGTTATACAGGAGGTTCTTATTATGAGCAGTGGATGGACATGTCAATATATGGGAACAAACGGAGAAGAGAAAGAGTGGTGTATCAAACTTTCTCATAAGTGTGATCCTGGATGTAAAGGATGTGTCATTTACAATCAAGTGACATTTTCTGAGCCTAATATCTCTGAAGAACAACAGCGCAAGGTTAAAAAGCGCAGTGATAATCCTTTAAAAAAATAGATATTCGAAAGTAGATCATCTTATAATTTTAGATAGCATCAGAAACTATAATACATTTTGTTAATACAGCTTCTGCACTTTTATATGCTTCCCGCAAGCTGAAGCTTGGGGATGAGTTTAAAGACCTCTGGAGACAATAATGGCGATGGCCATCTGTTGTACCGCGAGGACGGAGTTTCGCGTTGCGAAAAGGTTCGCACTTTGAAACTGCTGTGTTGTGATAAAGGTATCGGCCACCATTCCGATATTGTCTGCCATGGCCAGGATGGTATCGCCCATCTCTCCAATCCGGTCGGCCATGATACCGATATCGGCTGAAAGCTGAAGCATACTGTTGAGCGAGTCTTCGAGTGTCGCTGTCGATGTTGTCGGCTCTAGCCCCTCGATCGCAATGACATAGCCGTCAACTGCCGTTGCGACAAAGGTCAGCATAGTCGACATGTCATAAAGCTGCATCATCGACGTACCATCGATATAAAGTGTGCCGTTTACTGCATCGTTCTTGATCGCGTTGCTGAGTGCCGTGACCTGTTGAAGAAAGCTCTTGACGTCATCTGCGACACCTTGTAGCTGGTAGTTCATTGTCCACGGGTTGAGCATCACTGCGTGCATACGCGAGGAGAGTTCCATACCGTCAGTGATAAGCGCATCGTATTCAAGTTCACGTGTACTTGTCTCGATGACCGAGACCAGCGTCAATGCATTGGTCTGTGTCTGTAGCAGTGTATCGATACTGGTGGTCATGTTCGCACTTTGAATCTCCTGAGTCGCAATAATGCGGTCAGCCATGATGTCGATGTTGTCGGCCATGACAAGAATCTTGTCTGCCATCTCACCAATCCTGTCTGCCATCGTACCGATATCATCGGAGAGCTGAAGCATAGAGGTAATGCCGTCTTTGATGGTCAGTACCGAGGCCGTATTCTCAAGTTGCTGCAGGTCAAGTGAGAGTCGCAGCGCTTCGTTTGCCATGCTCAGGTTTGTGACTGAAAGCAGTTCAATGGCATCGAGGATCTCAGCATCGATCTGTAAAGGTGCAGAGAGGTTGTCATCGACAGCGCTGATGGCATTGACCATATCGCGTGCCTTTTGGTTGGCTTGTACCAGCGGTGCACAGACAGAAGAGGCATTGAGCTCAAGTGTGCTCAACTCACTTCTGAATGTTTCAGACTGAACGGCAAGGTCTTGCAGGTCTTCCTTCAAGGCTGCGGCTGCGGGCATACCCATAAAAAGCATAAAAACAGCGGCAGCGCCAATAAAGTTGTTCCATAATTGTTTCATTCGATTCTCCTTTTTCTTACAGTCCATAGGACTCGATGATGCCGACAGTGATATTTTGCGCAGTGGTCAGGGAATCGACAGTATAAGCCATGTTCGATGCCTGTATCCCTTCAACCTCGACTATCCGTACGCTCATCACACCAATGTTGTCGGCCATAACGATGATCTTGTCACTCATCTCCATGATACGGTCACTCATCAGTTTGATATCCTGTACCAGCTTCAGCATGGAATTCGTGGCATCGGAAAGGACAGGCGTACTCGTTAGCGGAGCAAGCAGCTGCACGGTTTGTGCAAAATTTTCGGTACTCAAAGCCAGAGCCCTGTGAATCTCTGAGAGATCACTGAAATAGGTCAGCGTGTCACCATTGATATAGTGCGAAGCCACAGCACTGTTCATACTGACGAATGTATAGAGGCTGACGACTTTTCCCATCAATTGTGCAGACTGTGCCTGTAGCTGGCTCAGTTCATCTGCCATGTTCAAGTTGGTCAGTATGGTTGTCTGCATATCAGAATTAAGCGCATCGCCGTCCGATTGAATCTGTCCAAGGGTGAGGTTGTAGGCAATCGACGAAAGAGAGCTGTTGAGTGCAGCCAGATTTTCCTGTGTCATCAGTAGGGAAGTCTGAATGAACTGCATATTTGTGCTTTGCAGCGTAATGGTAAAGACGATTTTGTCCGCCATCGAACCGATATTGTCTGCCATGACCAAAATACGGTTAGCCATCTCTAGGATACGGTCTGCCATCGTACCGATATCGTCCGAAAGACGTAGCATAGCGCTGAGTCCTGCCCGGTATTCGAAAAGGTCGGCAACCGATTCGATACTATTGAGCTCCAACGCTATACGTGCACTCTCTTGGGCCATAGATCTGCTGATGTTGCTTAGGTCATCAAGCGATGTTAGATCCCCCTGTGTCAGGCTCAGAGGCGAAGATAGCTGCGCATAGACCGTCTCAATGCTTTCGATATATGTTTCAATAGAGGTATTCAGTGTTCCCAGTTTGGAACAGTCATCCCCCTGATCAAAACTGAATGAAGAGAGGTTAGCATCGAGCGTATTTCCCTGGCTGACAAGACTCTGCAGACCAGTCGAAAATGACGCATGGGCATTAACCATAAACAATACAAGCAGCAAAAATGATGATGCCAAATATTTTTTCAACATAATAGGTTCCTTTAGTTTAAATAAAATTATTTACAATAAGTTATTTTTTTTATTATTTTTACTTATTATAAAAAAGTATGGGATTATACATGCCATAAATTAAAGAAACATAAAATATAGAGTTCTTGAGAGATCTAGATGAGTTTTTACCCTGATGGGGAGGTTACTTCACCTCTTTGCCAAACTTCGCTTTGAGTTTCTGTAGTTTTGGAGGGATGACTGCCATGCAGTACCCCTGCATAGGATTTTGCTGGTAATAGTCCTGATGGTACGCTTCAGCTTTGTAGTAGTTCTCAAGCGGTTCGATCTTGGTGACGATAGGATCATTCCACTCTGCTTGTGCTGCTTCCATCGTCGCCTCGGCAGCCTTTTTGGTCTCTTCCTCAGTATAGAGGATGGTTGATCGGTATTGTGTGCCTCTGTCCGCGCCTTGCCGGTTGAGTGTGGTAGGGTCGTGTATGACAAAAAAGATCTCCAGTAACGTGTCTACGGTAATGATGCTGTCATCATATGTGATCTTAATGACCTCTGCATACCCTGTATCACCTGTACAGATATCTCTGTAGGTTGGATTGGGTGTATGTCCATTTGCGTACCCACTTTCCACATCATTCACACCTTTGAGTAATTCAAATACTGCTTCCGTACACCAGAAACATCCACCACCGACTATGAGTTCTTTTGTCATTCACTATCCTTTCATTTCACCACAACTACGATAAGTATGTAGCCATGTGCTTATTTAATTTATTTGCTATAATACCTAAGAAAGTAAAAATTAATCTAAATAAGGGGTTTTTCTTATGAATGTTAATGTTGTATGTCCACATTGTCTCAAAGTGAACCGTATACCTAAGAAAGCATCATACAGTAAAGCGAACTGTGGCGGATGTAAGAACTCTTTGCTGAAGAGTGCACCTGTCTCTGTAGATGCAGATAAGCTGGGTACCTTTGTAGCGAACTCGGAAATTCCTGTAATCGTTGATTTTTGGGCTCCTTGGTGTGGACCTTGTCTGCAGATGGCTCCTGCTTTTGAAGAAGTTGCTTTGGCAATGCCGCTTCAGGCGCAGTTCGTGAAGGTCAATACGGATGAACAGCAGGTCCTAGGTGCCCAGTACGGTATACAGAGCATACCTACGCTCATCGTGTTTAAAAATGGTAAAGAGGTGGATAGAGTGAGTGGTGCGTTAGATGCCGGTAGACTACAAAGCTGGGTAAGGCAGTATCTGTAGATGAGTAAAATATTATTGCTGGAAGATGATGCCAATCTCAATGACACCGTCACAGAATTTCTGGAAGAGAAGGGTCATGAGGTGGTCAGTGTCTATGATGGATACGAAGCACAGGAAAAATTATATGAGAGTAAGTATGATTTGCTTCTTTTGGATGTCAACACCCCAGGTATGAATGGTTTTGATCTTTTAAAAGAGGCAAGAGAGAATGACGTGGTCGCACCGGCTATTTTCATCACATCTTTAGATTCAGTGGATGACCTAGAAAAAGGTTTTGAAAGCGGATGTGATGACTACATACGTAAACCTTTTGCTTTGAAAGAACTGCAGATACGTGTGGAAACACTGCTTAAACGTGCTTTTTATCATGAATCCAAAGAGTTGATAAAGATTGCAAAAGATATTGCCTATGACATTAAAAATAATGAACTGATCATCAATGGCAAAACGGTATCTTTGGGACATAAAGAGTCTATGCTTCTTAAACTTTTTATGAAAAATGAGGATGAGGTCATTGTCCATGAACGTATCTATAAACATTTATGGGATTTTGATGAGGAACCTAGTGATACGGCACTTCGTACTTACATTAAAAATCTTCGCAAAATCATAGGTAAGGAAAGAATTGTTAGCATTAAAAAACAAGGCTACAAATTCACTGTTGAGAAGTGAGAAAAAATCTCTATTAAGATTTTTAACACTTTATGTGGCCATGGTCATATTTTTGATCACACTGCTATCACTGTTTTATTATCAAAGTCAGGAAAAACTGATGCTTTCTGATCAGCGGGCGATGCTGACCAAATATGCGTATATCCAAACGAGAAGACTGAAAGTACTGCATCATTTTTTTCCTGAAAGAGTCGAATATCCTCGTGATCCCCGTTTCAAATCAGCGATCTATGATCTAGAACATATGAAAATATTTTCATTACTGGAAGATGAAAATGTACGTTTTGATGCGGAAGAGATCTATATTACGAATGGTCATATACATTTAGTAAAAATGCTGGATGAATTTTATTTGGGAACGAAATACCTTGTTATAGAAGTAAAAGACAGTGGTGCATGGCGAGGAGAGATATGGAAAAATATCATCACTTATGGTATGGTTGTCTTTATCTTTTTTATGCTGTTCGGACTCTATCTTGCTAAACTGTTTTTAAAACCGATGCGGGATTCCATTGTACTGTTAGACAGGTTTATTAAGGATACGACACATGAACTTAATACACCGCTCTCTGCGATACTGGCAAATATAGAGATGATGGATACCGATGTGATGGTAGAGAAAAATAAGACCAAACTGGCACGTATCAATATTGCAGCCAAAACGGTTTCTGTACTCTACAAAGACCTCACCTATCTTATGCTGGAAGAAGATCAGCAGAACCATGACGAAGAGATCGAGATCAAAGAGCTCATCTATAACAGAGTAGAGTATTTCTCTGTTCTGGCGCAGTCAAAACATATAGCCTATGATCTGGATCTGGAAGAGTCAACGATCATGATGGATAGAAGAAAATTGACCAGAGTCATAGATAACCTGATATCCAATGCGATCAAATATAACAAACGTAACGGTACCATAGGCATACGATCAAGAGAAGGGTTGTTAGTAGTCTGGGATACAGGTATAGGGATACATGAAGAAAAAGTACCTTATATTTTCGATCGCTATATGAGATTTAATAACAGTGAAGGTGGTTTTGGTATCGGTCTGAGTATTGTTAAAAAAATAGTGGATGAATACCATATCTCAATAGAGGTAGACTCAAAAGAGGGAGAGGGTACAAAAATGGTGTTAAGATGGTAAAGCCTATCATTCTATGTTTTGGTTTGGTTTCATGTGTGTTCGCCCAGAATGCGTATGAACGTCATTGTGTGGAGTGTCATAAAGAGTTACCCACATCACTGCAGCGTATGTTTATGCGTTATCTGCTTGTCTATAGTGGTGAAGAAAATGTAAAAGCAGGGATGAAACACTATTTGAAATACCCTTTAAAAGAGATCTCTGTCATGTCTGACCTGTTTATAGACACATATGGTATTAAAGAAAAAACCAAGTTGAGTGACAGTGAAATTGATGAAGCACTGGACATTTATTGGGATAAATATAAGGTATTTAATAAGTTGAAGTAGTTACATATTGTCAAGCTTTAGATATATATTGGGATAAGTTTAAGGTTTTTAATAAGTTGAAGTAGTTACAATAACTTTGGATAAGGTTATATTATAAAAAAGGAAGAATGAAATGAAAAGAATAGTCACTGTACTTAGTCTTGTTGCATTTGCAATGGTTAGTACGCCTACAGTTGCATCTGCGAGTGTTAAAAAAGGTCAAAAAATATACAAGAAGAAGGTGAGAAAATATTGTGGATTCTCAGGTGTGAGATTTGCAAGACAGCATAATCAGGATGAATGGGAAGAGATATATGATGATGGTGAATTTCCAGCAGAAATGAAAAGAATTTGTCCCAAATTACCTCTAAATAAAATTAAAAAATCATGGTGGAAACATTTGTATGAATTTACTTATGAATATGGTGAAGGTGGATCTCACGTTCCAAAGTGTTAACACAAATGTAACTTCTCGAAGCAGTTGTGAACCTTCTGCTTCTTCTTTCACACACTTCACAATATTTTCACAATTACGTGCTATTATACTTTTACCTAAAAATAAAAAGGATTATATATGAAGACTATGACTAAATTAGCAGTTGCTGCTTTACTTGGTATGACATTACTTTCATCAACTGCATCTGCAGATGTGAAAAAAGGTCAAAAAATTTATCTTAAGAAGCTAAAAGCTCCTTGTGGATTCAATGGTGTTAAGTTTGCACAATCACATACACAAGATGAGTGGGAAGCGATCCATGAAGCTGGTAAATTTGAGGCTGAAGTTAAAAAGCTTTGTCCAAAAGTAAAAAAATTCAAGGCAAAATATATTCCAGATGTATATGACTTTGCATATGAGTATGCAAGTGATTCAGGTAACGTACCATCTTGTTAAGGTATGTATCTTAAACTAAAATAGAGGTGGGAGGTCTACTAAAAGCAGATCTTCTTAATGTTAAACAAATAAAATAAACTTAAAGGAATTAAAATGAAAAAAATCGCAATCGCAATGTTACTTGCTGGATCTACACTACTTATGGCTGATGGTGCTGCTGCTTACGCTAAATGTATCGGTTGTCACGGTGCAAACGGAGAAAAAGCTGCTTTAGGTAAATCTGCTATTATCACAGGTCAAGATGCAGCTAAAACAGTTGAACAACTTAACGGTTATAAAGCAGGTACACTTAACCAACACGGTATGGGTGGTCTTATGAAAGGTCAAGTAGCTTCTATGGATGATGCTACTATCAAAGCTGTTGCAGATTACATTGCAGCAATGAAATAAGTTTTTAATTTCAATTCAAAAGCCTTTTGGCTTTTGAATGTTTCTACACTCTTTTTAAAATTTCTCTCATCATTATTTAATTTACATATATTTTTTATTGTAATACAAACAAGTATTTACGTTTATATTACATACTACTTCCACATTTTCCTGTTTCACATTTCATTTGTTTCATGTATCTCTCTTCTTCTATATTAGGATCTTTAGCGTGATTCATACTATCACTTAAAAAATATAGACCTGTAAAAAACAGGACTAAGCTTGTCATTTGCAGTTTAGAGAATTGTTGTATCTTGTCTTTAGTTTTGACCACACAGACATTACCTGGACAATAGAGTGGTTTGTTCTTTTGTATCTTCTGATAGAGTATGCAACCTATACATATGCCAAATGCAGTCTCACTAAATAAAAATGTAATACAGAGTAGACAGATACCAATTTTAATTGTAGTCATGATCTCAAATATTACAATAATGAAGAACATAATTAATGAAAGTAAAAACCCGATTGACCACGCAAATCTTTTTTGTTTGGCACCCACATATTCCGGTGTTTGATTTTGGACGAAAAAACGACCTATAATGAGGCTAGGTGCATAGTTTGGGTTGATAAAGATACGTATAAAAAAGTCTATCATAAAGACCGTTACAAAAATTTTTGTAAAAATAAAATTATGTGTTATATATGAATTTACAAATGATGCAATAGCCGGCAAAAGTAATATTCCTGCACCTGCACGTGCTTCACGTTCATTCAGTACAGGTATGTCATACCCGTCTACCGATTCACCAAAATAGATATATTTCTTCATTTAAATAAAATTCCTTTTAAGCATTTATATAAGAGATTATATTGTCATTGTGTGTATAGAGTGTGTAGTATTATACCCTTTTTCTATAAAACCTATAGATTTACTTGACATTAAAAATAGATTTGGTTAAAATACAATTATAAGCACTTGTAAAAACCCTAGAGATTTACATAGACAAGGTCATTTACATTTTTCTTGGTGATTTTAGTCTCCCCCTATACACAAGCTTAGAAAAAAGTCAATGTAGTAAATTACTCTAGGGTCTTTAGAGGTGCTAATGATATGGCGAATGGGCTTCACCCAAAAATGTTACTTCAGTGAAAGGAAAGAATATGTCTCCAAGTTGTCCGATATCTACAAGAAGAGTTGACGCTAATATGGTAAGAATGATCTCTTTCCAGGTAGCTCTTTTTACGCTTTTATTTTTGATCACACAACAGAGTTTCTTTGCATGGGTTATCCTATTTGATTTCTTTATGAGAGCATTACGTCTCTCAAATTTCAGTTTATTTCAGATCATTGGTAAATTTGTACTCAAAGGATGGGGTGTTGCACCTAAACTTTGTGATGAATCACCCAAAAGATTCGCTCTGTATCTGGGACTCGTCACTTCGTTAATTATTGTTGTATTTTATTTTGCTGGTTTTATACTATTTGCTACAGTGGTAGCGGTTATTTTATTAATTTGTGCATTACTTGAGACAGTATTCGATTTTTGTATAGGATGTAAGCTATACTACGCAATACAAATCGGTAAAGGTCTTTTAGGAAATGATAGGAATATCCAGTAAAACAATTTATGCTATCGCTGCACTTCAGGAGTTAGATTCTATTCCGGATGATAAAGTTCTGAAGATAAAAGAGATAGCAGCCAATGCATCCATCCCACAAAACTTTTTGGAACAAATACTTTTAGAACTTAAAAAGCAGGGTCTTCTTACCAGCATCAAAGGTGCACATGGCGGATACAAACTCGCAAAAAGCCTTAAAGATATCACGCTTAAAGATGTGGTACTTATCTTGGAGTCAGATATATTTGCTGATAACTATCAGACAGATAGTCAAGCTCTAAAATTCTTTTGGGATGATATTAAACAAAAAGTCTCAGCGGTTTTCGAGATCCCGTTGTCGGAACTGAAGAACTATCAACTTAAAGCCAACCAGATACTTAATTATTCAATATAGGAACAACGATGAACAATCCCACTGATTTTGACTACTTCAATACCTTACTTGTACAAAATGTAGGTTCAAGAGTAGGCGCTATTGCACCTACGATCACCCCATCTGCAGCGTATGGCTATGAAAATGCCGAAGAGGCAGAAGGTATATTTGCTGCCCAGGTCAATAAGCCACTTTATGCTAGAGTAGGTAATCCGACCAATGCCAAATTGGAAGCTATCGTAGCGAAGATGGAGGGCGGATTTGGTGCCATTGCCACCTCTTCAGGTATGGGTGCTATCTCTATGGTCTGCAGTGCTTTTTTATCTGCTGGAGATGAATTGCTTTGTATCGGTGGATTCTTCGGGGGAACCTATTCTCTGGTCAACGAAACTTTGGCACGTTTCGGTATTAGCAATACTTTTTGTACCGTAGACGATTTCGAACATATTGAAGCAACACTTCAGCGCGGGATCAAGATGGTTCTTTTTGAGTCTGTAGGAAACCCAAGCCTTACCCTTCCTGATATACAGCGTATTATAGACCTCTGTAACAAGTATGAAACCTTGGTCATGATAGACAATACTGCGACGCCACTTCTGGTTAGACCGCTGGAGATGGGTGCGGACATCTCTGTGCACTCCTCAACCAAAAATATGTCTGGACACTCAGCTGCACTAGGTGGTATAGCTGTTTTCAGAGCTGTAAAAGAAGAGGGGGATAAACTGCTGAACCCGAAATATGCAGATGTACACAAAATAGTGAAAAAGATGGGAGAAAAAGCATTTATACCTATCTGTAAAAAACGTGCTATCCGTGACTTTGGTATGACTGCCAATGCCTTTGGTTCATTTATGACCATGATAGGATTGGAAACACTCTCACTCAGAGTAGAGAGGATCAATAAAAGTGTGGAAACTGTCGCAGCACTGCTTGATGAAAAACTGCCTGATGGGGTAAGCGTAAACCACCCGTCATTAGTATCAAGCCCAGATCATGCACGATACAAATCAGACTTTGCACAGGGGTGCGGCCCACTACTCACTCTAGACTGTGGCACAAAAGAACGGGCATTTACACTCCTTAACAAACTGAATCTTGTGATACAAACTGCGAACATAGGGGACAATAGAACACTAGCATTGCATATGACAAGTACCATTTATAGTGATTTTGATGAGGAGACCCGTAAATTTCTAGGTGTACATGAAGGATTGATCCGTGTTTCCATAGGCCTTGAAGATCCTAAGGCCATTGCAGAAGACTTTTTACAAGCAGCAAATGCACTGTAAGTAGCTAAGTGCAATATATGTTTCTGCGCTTTTCTCTGTTCCTCATGTTTTTGTTGGTTTCTCTTGAAGCCAAGAGTGAAGATGGAGGACTTAACTATCTCAATATGATGAGAGAAAAGAGTGGTCTTATTAAACTTAAAACCAATAAAGCTTTACACAATGCAGCTGCTTCTCACGCCCACTATCTCATACAGCATCAAAGAAATGGACATTACGAAACAAAGGGAACTTCAGCATATACAGGTAGTACACCTTCTCAGCGTGTAGTGCAAGCAGGGTATCCTTCCACATTTGTGATGGAAAATGTCTCTATTAATACCGTAGGTCAGAAAAAATCCATTGACAATCTTTTTTCCGCGATCTACCATCGTTTAGTATTTTTGAATTTTGATAAAGATGAGATAGGTTTGGGGGTTTCCTCCAGCAAGAAAAAAAGACAAGTGAAACATGCCTATGTCTATAATTTGGGTTCTTCAGGTATTGCAGAGCTTTGCAGCAGGCCCTTTACTTTGACACGTGGTGTCTACTATATGACAGAGATTTGCAAACAGAGTAGCAAGATGGTACCTCAGTCACTTTTTGAAGAAACAAAAAATAACGTAAGACGAAAAAACAGCGAGATCATAGTCTATCCATATGCTGAACAGACTGATATCTGGCCTGCATTTTACAATGAATCTCCAGACCCACTGCCTGGTTATGCCGTCAGTGGTTTTCCTCTTTCTGTGCAGTTCAATCCTGTCTATCATACGCATGTAAGGTTGCAATCTTTTCGTTTATTTGATGAAAATGGACAAGAGATCAAAGAGACCAAGATCCTGCAGTACAACAATGATCCTAACCATATTTTGACCAAATTGGAATTCGTACTTATGCCATTGAAAAGATTGGAGTTTGATACAAAGTATATTGCAGTCTTTGAAGGTATTGCCAATGGGACTAAAGTCAAAAAACTTTGGAAATTCAGGACAGCAAAGCCTGAAGGAAAACTATACAGGGTGAGTAGGACTAAGACAACATTGGCTGTAAAGGCAGGTTCATCAGCCATACTTTACATGGTTCCGGACTCCAGAAAAGATATCTTACACAGTTACCGGTCCAGGGGAGGTATCAATGCCTCATTCCTGGATCAAAATACCTTAAAGGTGACGTTCCCGAAGAGACGTTCTTCAGGAAGGGTCAGTTTAGACTTTGGTAAGAAAAAAGTTTTCTTTGACGTACAGTAGTTAGAAGGAAGCTTTTAACCCGTAAAAATAGTTTTGTAACTGCATCATACCTTTGGTGGCAAACTGTTCCATAAAGCTTTCGAGCTTATCTTTTTCTTTCCATCTCGGATCTGTGACATTCGCAAGTTTTTCCACTTCTGCTTTGGCTTGGCTTTTCACCCCGACATGGTCTATGAGTCCTGCATCTTTGGCTCTTTTGGCTGAGAATATATGTGCATCTGCATACTCTTTTGAATGTTTTAGATCTAAGCCTCTCGCATCGGCTACATCATGTATAAACAGTTCATAGGTATCTTTGGTAAGCCTTTCGAGTTCAGCACGTTCTTCTGTGGTCCATTCTCTTGTTGGTGTACCTGCTTCTTTGTAGGTACCTTGTTTGACTATTTGTGTTTTCACACCGATCGTATCCATCAATTCTTCTACATTCGCACTCTCCATGATCACCCCGATAGAGCCCACGATAGAACCTGGATTGGCAATAATGGTATTTGCATGGATAGAAGCATAGTAACTGCCACTTGTCATCATGCCAGAAGCATAGGCAACTACGGGTTTATGCTCCTTTAATGCTTTGATCGCATAGGCGATCTCAATAGAAGGGGGCACCGCTCCTCCGGGTGAATTGATGTTCAGCAGTACACCTTTGATCTTAGGGTCTTTTTGTACCTCTTCTATCTCTTTGAGTATCACATCCGCATCCATGATGGGACCTGAAAGCTGTATCTCTTGCAGATTGGCAGGTTTTAATTCAGTCGTTGAAGTGGGCATAAGCACAACAAAAGCAATGAGTAAAAAAAGCATTCCCAAAAAGTGTTGACCGATCCATTTGATCACTTTTCCTATAGCACTAAACATATTTTTCTCCTTCTATATAAACTTCGGAAACTTCTTTCGTATGCAAGATGGTCCACAGTGCCAACTCCTCTGTTCTCTTCGGTGCTTCGGGCAGTGTAACGACTGCAAAGTCCGCAAGTTTGTCAACTTCTATTTTACCACAGTTGAGGCCTAATATATCAGCGGCATCTGTAGTCACTGCACGTAGCAGTTTTTCCGAAAGTTCCTGGATCGGTATGTCATTGTGCAGCATGATCGCAGCTTTGAGTTCATCGAAGATATTGAGTGAATCGTTAGAACTTAATCCATCTGTAGCGATACTGAAAGGCAAGGATAGATCTTCAATGGCAAGCCTTCCGCATCCCAAATATCTGTTAGAGCGAGGACAATGGGCAATAGAGTGTCCTTTCTTGGTCAAATAGTCTAACTCATCCTCCGTTGCCTGCACACAGTGTGCAAAATGCGTCGGATAGGTATCAAAGGCATGCATGAACTCTTCGATATTGGTGACAGTTGTGGAGGTGTTAAAGTATTTCAGAAAAAATGCTTTGAGTGTACCGCTACTGGATTCGAGCCATTCTCTTTCGGCCTGTGATTCTAAAAAATGCGCACTAAGGGGCATCGTGTGTTTTTTGGCCAGGTTGACCGCTTTTTGCAGCAGTATCGGATGCACAGAATAGGGAGAGTGTATTGCTATGGCCGGAATGATACGAGAACGCTTCTCACATGATTGAGAGGCTCTGACACGCTCCTGAAAGTCACCATAGAGCATATCGGCGTACATGGCATTTGAGCCTATCAGTTCATTGAAAAAGACCACACGTTGAGGGGTTTTTTCACACACTTCAAGTTCATTCCCAAAACTTGAAATGGCACCAAATGTCGTGATGCCTGAACGCAGCATTTTTTGACACTCATGAAGCATCATTTCATTGTTACATGCACCCATGAGTTCTTCTCTATGTTCTATGACAGAATCAAGCCAGGGTTTGAAAGAACCATAGACCAAAGAGGTTTTATTCGCAGAAAACTCTAGATGTACATGCGTGTTGATAAATCCAGGGTAGAGTATCGAGTTTGGTTTGGTATGGATGACCTTAGCATCTGGATAACGTAGGATGAGTTCTTCTAATGGACCAATATCTTTAATGATTTCTGTAAATGCAACTGCTTGATTTTGTATGTAGCCATGGGGTGTATAGAGAAAGTCTGCATTTATTATCTTCATTTTGCCTCACATTTAATATATTTTGATAGAATAATACCTAAATTATATAAACAAGGTAGAAAATGAAAATAGTAGTGATCCAAGGTCCAAACCTCAATATGCTAGGAATCAGAGAGAAAAATATCTATGGTCCAATGAAATTAGAAGATATCCATTCGCAAATGAAGGCATTTGCTGATCAAAATAAAACAGAGATCGAATTTTTTCAAAGCAACTTAGAGGGTGAGATCGTTGATCGTATCCAGGAGTGTATCGGTGATGCTGATGGTATTATTATCAATCCAGCTGCATATACGCATACCTCTATCGCAATTCGTGATGCTATTGCTGCGGTACAGATACCTACACTTGAAGTACACCTTTCAAACATTTATCAAAGAGAAGAATTTAGACATAAGTCATTGATAGCACCTGTGTGTGCAGGTCAAATTTCAGGTATGGGGCCATTTAGTTACCACTTGGCAATGGTTGGTATGACACAAATGCTTTCAGAAGTGGCAGCAATGAGAGAACATCAAGCAAAAGCACAAGCAGCAGCACAACAAAAATAATTCTAACCCTTTCCTCTCCTCCGAGAGGAGGGCTATACCCCAATTTTAAACCAAATCAAAAGGTCACCTATGAACTACATGCTCAAAGATGAAAATGCTATCTACTATGAATGTGGCTACAGTTGTGATAATGCCCTTTATCTTTCTTTGGGAAATGAAGCATTTTTTATCACAGACAGTCGTTACACCATCGACGCCACACAAAATGTCAAAAATGCAACTGTGGTTATTGATCGTGACCTTTATGGTGCTGCCGTTTCCCTGCTCAAAAAGGCGCGGGTTAAAAAAGTGATCTTTGATCCCAAAGAGTGGAGTGTAGACGGTTTTGAGCGTGTGAGTTCCCAATGTAAAGTAAAGTTTGATCCACAGCCGGATTTTTCACATAAAAAACGTATCATTAAAAGTGATGAAGAACTGAAGATACTTGCTAAGGCAGCAAAACTTGGAGCAAAAGCGTTTAAAGCACTGGCAAAAGAGTTTTCTGCCAATGGTTTTGGTGAAAATGAATATACACTTACCTACAGAGCAAAAGGTGTTTTGAGTGACTTTGGCAAGTATGAACTGAGTTTTGATCCTATTGTGGCGGTGAATGCCAATGCTGCGAAACCTCATGCCATGCCGACATCTAAAAAATTAGCAAAGAATGATCTGCTCCTAGTGGATGCAGGATTGAAATATAAACGCTATTGTTCAGACCGTACACGTACGGTACAGGCAGATAAAGATTTTGTATTTGAGACAAAGCAGCGTTTTAAACGTAAAAAGATACAAAAAGCGTATGATACGGTGCTTAAAGCACATGACAATGCCATCGCTAAGGCACGTTCGGGAATGAAAGCGAAAAAGGTCGATGCCCTTACACGTGACATTGTGACAAAGGCAGGTTTTGGAGAGTATTATGTACACTCAACAGGACATGGGGTGGGATTAGACATCCATGAGATGCCTTATATCTCTACAAAATCAGATACGGTGATCGAGGATGGTATGGTCTACACGATAGAACCCGGGATATATATTCCCGGTGAGTTTGGTATCCGTATCGAAGATATGGTAGCGATGGTAGACGGTAAAGCTGTTGTCTTGTAGGTTATGCTATGATAAGAAAGAAAATAGATGCAAGTAACACTCTAATCAGAACAAAAGAGTTTCCTTGTATTCTGTCAAGTCATAGTGGCTATAGGGCTTTATTGGGGATCGGTGGGAATATTGGTGATGTTGTACGTCGCTTTGAACATCTTTTTTACTACCTTCAAAGATCCTCACTGCTACGGATCATAGAGACGGCACCTATCGTAAAAAATCCTCCCTTTGGGTATACAGAGCAGGGAGATTTTTATAACTCTTTACTGCTTATTGAGACATTTCTAAGCCCTAAAGCGTTACTGCGGTACGTGCTGCGTGTGGAAAAGGTATTTGGGCGTAAACGACTTTTTAAAGATGGCCCCAGAACATTAGATATAGATATTATATTTTATGAAAATGTGAAAATGGAAACAAAAGATTTGACACTCCCACATCCGGGTTGGAAAGAACGAGCGTCAGTATTGATCCCATTATCAATGATGAAAGGGTATAACAATAATGGTTAATGAAACATTTGTAGCTTCTGATCCAAAAAGTGCATACGAGCAAGCCGTAGAGAAATACGGAGAGAGTGTTGAACTCATTTCAGCAAAACAGATCAAATATGAAGATGGCAAATTACGTTCTGAAGTATGTATTGCTGTACCTAAAGATCTCTTTATGGAAAAGTCTTTTGGCAAAATTTCTACTGGGGATCATGCTTCTGAAAAAGATGAAGAGGAAACACTGTTGGCAGAACTGGGTGAACTGAAAAAACAACTCTCTTTAATGAAAGAAGATATGCTAGATCCAGAAGATGAAAGTGTCGTACAAAAAGTAAAAAAACTTTTTATGAAAAAAGGCATTGCAAAAGTTTGGCTGGATGATATTTTAGCGTCCTTAATGGGAAGTACTATACTGGGTGATGCAACACTACTTGTTTCTTATTTGCTTGAAGAGATAGATGAAAGTTTGAAAGTACATGAAGAGACACTGGACGAGCCTAAGATCATGATGCTTGTAGGTCCAACGGGTGTAGGGAAAACAACAACTATCGCTAAACTGGCTGCTCGTTATGCCTATCTGATGGATAAACCTTATAAAGTAGCGCTTCTTAATCTTGACAGTTATAAAGTAGGTGCCTTTGAACAACTGGCACACTATGCGGATATTATGCAACTTGAGCATATTACTGTAGAGAGTGTAGAAGGTTTTGCTGCAGGGTTAGAAGCTTTGCGTGATTATGATGTTATCTTGGTAGACACAGCGGGTATGTCGCCTTATGATACGAAAAAACTTATTAAAACGGTTGAGTTTGTTCAGACGGATATCCCTAGAAAACTGGAGGTCAGTCTTGTTTTCTCTGCGACGGTAAAATATGAAGATATGGATGATATTTATAATAACTTCTCATTCCTGGATATAGATTCTGTGATGATCAGTAAATTTGATGAGACAAAGCATTTTGGAACGTTGTTGAATTTTATGCTATTATACAAATTACCTATGAGCTATTTCTCGACAGGTCAAGAGGTACCGGATGATCTTATGGTTGCTTCAAAAGAGTATCTTTTAGAGCAGTTTATCGGAGACTTGGATGAAGCATGAAACGCAGGCTCTTCGTTTAGCGAAGATGATGCAAAAGCATATAACTTATCCGACATATGAACTTACCTTGCCACTTGTTATGGTACGAAGTAGCAAGTTTAAAAAACTCAGTCTGAATGATATACTGCTTACAGGCTTTGACAGATTACAACTGTTATTAATGAATGGTGAAACTATCTGTGCTAAAATACGGCTCAAACCTATGCACAATACGTATGGATCAGAAATTGTTCATATCGTTGAAGATACGATAAAACATCCTGATAGTAAAAAATATAAAATGCTAAAGATCTCTTTTGGTAGTGTGCAAAGCAAAGCGTTGGAAATAGGATCTACGATAGATATCACACATCTAGATCTAGAAAAAGTAACGCTTGTATCAGAGGGTAAAATAATCGCAGAGGGCTCTTTGGTCAATGTAGATGAAGAGATAGCAATACAAATAAAGAAAGTGAATTGATATGAAAAAGAAAGTATTAGTCGGTATGAGTGGAGGTGTAGACTCAACGGTGACATCGATACTCTTGCAAAAAGAGGGATATGAAGTTGAGGGTGTCTATATGAAACTCCATCAGAAACCTGGGTATCATGAAGAGAATTTTGCCAAAGCACAAAGAGTAGGTGAGTACCTGGGTGTAAAGGTACACTTCCTTGATCTGAGTGAAGAGTTTGATAAGCAGGTTTACAACTATTTTGTAGATAGTTATAAACAGGGACTGACTCCAAATCCCTGTGTCATGTGTAACCGTACCATCAAGTTTGGAAAGATGGTGGAGTTTGCGGACAGTATCGGTGCAGATCATGTCGCGACAGGGCACTACATCAAATGTGACGGTGAGTTCATCTATGCAGCAGATGATCCGAACAAAGACCAGAGTTATTTCCTTTGTGAAGTAAAAAAAGAGGTTCTGCCTAGATTGCTTTTCCCATTGGGTACATGGGTGAAAAAAGATGTTAAAGCCTATGCAGCCAACATAGAAGTGCTGAAAGACTTTGCCACACAAAGAGAGAGTTCTGAGATCTGTTTTGTGGAAAACACCTACGATGAAGTCTTGGCAAAGCATATGGATATTGATATGCCTGGTGAAACAGTAGATACCGAAGGAAACGTAGTCGGTACACACAAAGGATACATGCATTACACGATAGGAAAGCGTAGAGGTTTCTTTGTTGATGGCGCACATGATCCGCACTTTGTACTTGATATTAAACCTGAAACGAATCAGATCGTTGTAGGCACCAAAGAGAAACTTGAAGAGCATGAGTTTGAAGTCAAACAGATCAACCTTTTTAAGGATCTTACTGAGTTCGATTGTATGGTAAAAGTCCGTTATCGTACCACTGCAGTACCATGTCATGTGAGCATCAACGATGGAAAAGCCAGAGTAACGTTGGAAGAGCCTGTCTTTGGGTTGGCAAAAGGACAGATCGCTGCATTTTATGAAGCAGACAAGTTGATCGGCGGCGGAGTCATCTGTTAAACATTAAGATGAAGTGATGTAGAATATCATTACCTTTATATTAAGGAATATTAATATAAAATCTTCTATATTTTCATTTAAACATTTTGGATATAATGGATTAATTCACTTTAAGTAGGATGCTTTATGCAACAATTTGACAGAAAAAAATCAGCTTCATGTAGTTCAAACTTTTTTATCATATTATTGATACCTTTTCTTTTTTTGTTAGGATTGATACTTGCATATTTGGGTATCTTCCCTGTGAATGTAGAGACGCATACCTTGGGTATCGTAGCATTTATATTTGTGGTATTTGTCACTTTTGTAAGACATAATGCAAATTACGCAGTGTGTCATATGAAAGGCTCTTTTGCTAATATGGAAGAGAACCTACAGGCAGCCTTACGTGAAAATGCATTAACAATCATGGGTAAGACCAAATCTACTTTACATATCAAAGAGTTTATCACTGAGTATTATGCGGATATCCGTAATGACAATTTTGCACGTGTGGCACCTTCAGTCTTTCCTATGTTGGGTATCTTGGGTACATTTGTCGCTATAGCCTTGTCGATGCCTGATTTTACAGTGAAAGATCTTAGTGCACTTGACCGTGAGATCTCTATCCTCCTTTCGGGTATCGGTACGGCATTTTATGCATCGATCTACGGTATTATGCTCTCACTTATCTGGACCTACTTTGAAAAAAGGGGTATCGCAAAAGTAGACAAACAGGTCTTTGATCTGGAAAAACTCTATGGACAGCGTGTATGGAAAAGATCTGAATTGATCAAACATGAACATATGCAGAGTGAGCTTAAAGACCAACAGATCGTTCAGACACTGAAAGAGACATTCAATATGGATTTTATTAAAGAGTTGAATGATCAGTATCTTAAAAATTTTACAACGATCGTACATGATACAACAAACAGTTTTACAAAGCTGACCGTACATATGCAGGAAGCTGCTTCAGAATTACGTGATACACTTGAGAATATTCAGCACAGACAAGCAAGTGTGGATGCCGTTGATGCGATGGAAAAAAATATTGAAGGATTCAATGAAAATGCTCAAAACCTTCAAAAATCTATGGAACGTTTTGACGGTTCAGTGGACCATACGTTTGAAAAGATAGATGAAGAACTTGGACAGGCTGTTGAAAAGCTTTCAGAATTTGGACGTATCATCTCTGAACAGAATGAACAGATACTTGAAAATATAGCTACATTAAAACAGCAAAAAAAGTAAAAAAATGTTTAGAAACGACCAGACGAATGCAGAAAGCAATTTCTGGATATCCTATGCAGACCTGATGGCAGGTTTGCTTTTTGTTTTCATTTTACTGATCGGTGCGATCGTATCAAAATCTGTCATATTGAAAGCAGATCTGCATACCAAAGAAGAGACTCTTTCAAAACTCTCTGAGACACTTGACGTGAAAGAGTATACATTGACAAAGTTGAATAAATCTTTGGCAGAAAGTCAAGCACTTTTAGCTGAAAAAGAGAGACTGTTGACACTGCGAAATGCACGTATTGCCGAAGATACGATCAAATTGACTGAAGCGGAAAAACAACTACAGCTTCAAAATGCACGTATTGCAAAAGACCAACTACGATTGGCTGAAAATGAAAGAATCTTCAAGCTTCAGATATCTGAAATAAAAAAGCTGAATAAACAGTTACTTGAAGCGAATGCCAAACAGGATATGCTTAGTAATAAAATCGTTATCGTTCAAAATCTGCTAGATGAAAACAAAAATGCATTAGATAAAACGACAAAAAGTTTAGAAGAGTATGAAGGTAAAGTAGTGATTCTCTCTAACGAGTTGAATGAGATGAAGAATAGTGTAAAAATAAAAGATGAAAAACTCTTAACGCTTCTGAATGCCATAGATGAAAGAAAAACAAAGTATGATGAACTGGTGGCAAAGCTTCAGGCACAAAAGGCAAAGATCAAATCACTGACAGGTATCAAGCTCAAAGTTGTGGCCGCACTAAAAGAGGCATTGGGTGACAAGATTGATATAGATAAAAAGACAGGGTCACTCAGACTGGCTTCCAATATACTGTTCGGAAGCGGAGAAGCAACGCTAAAGCCAGAAGCAAAAGTAGAGCTAAAGAAAGCATTTGAAGAGTACATCGGTACTTTGGTCACGAATCCAAGTATCAAGTCTCACCTCGATAAAATCATCATTGAAGGACATACTGACAGTGTGGGCTCATACATCTATAATTTGAATCTTTCGCAAAAACGTGCACTGGCTGTGATGGAGTATCTGCTGACGTTGGAGTTCACGAAAAAGCATAACATTCAACCGCTTATGATCGCCTCAGGTAGAGCCTATCAGGATGCTATCATGGTTGATGGTGTTGAAGATAAAGAAGCATCGAGACGTATAGAGATCAAATTTAGACTCAAAAATGAAGACGCGATGCATGAGATAGAAAAGGTATTAGATGCGCAGTGATTTTGAGCCTGTACATTTAAAAGAGGCAAATGCTGAATTAGACAAGATCCTCTCAGATTTCAAACGACCTCAAGAGCAGGAAGAAGAAATCGTAACAAAGTCTCTATGGAAAAAGTTTTTAGACTTATTTAAACGAAACCCTTTTGAATTACCTGATGAGCTCTCTAAATAAACTCAAGATTTTTATCTTTGCCTCAAATTTCATATAGATTTCATACAAGTTTCGTATAGTATGTTATACTAATAATATAATGTCAATATTTGACCGAGCGAACAGAGGAATAATAAAATGCAATTCAATCGTTTTTCAGCATTATTGGTGGTTGTGGGAATAACACTTTCCGGCTGTGGGGGTGGAGGTGGATCAACAAGTACTGATCCTGTAATACCGCCAACCAATATAGATGTAAACGTTACTATTACTGGTGACTATCAGGTTGAAAGTCTAGGGACTACAAATACAATCAATGCCAAGGTTTCGTTGGGAACTTTGACGAGAGATCTTTATCTGGTACTAAGCAATAGTGCAACTACTTCTTATACTCCAACGATTACACATAACCCGAAAGTTATTGTAGTACCCCAGGCTAAAACTGTTTTTTCTACAGATGTTAAAGAAAAGCCTCGCATTCTTCTTCACCCTCAATATGTTGAGGACTTCAATGCTCAAATAGGTACATTGCTTTCTAAAGCAGAAGAAAATCAGTTTCAAGCTAAAACGATCGCTGTACCGGAGAGAATGGAAGATATTGCAGGTACGAGTACAGGTATATTTTATCGTAGTTCCGATACATCGGATCCTACTGCAGCAACTGCTAGATATGTCTCAACTTTACCTGTAAGCACTGATTTTGGAAATAAAACACTCAATATATGGGTATCAGATGACAGTTATGGTGTGGGATGTGCAAAAGCTAAATGTGTGACGCAAGATATGGTAAATGCTTTGGCAGATACTTTTTTGAAGAGTGCTTCGGATAACGACATCTATGATTGGGTAACCAATATTTATGGAGAAGAGTGGGGAAGTAATGCAGAAGAGAAATACAGTTATCTTATTCCGGCCAATGATGAGATCACTATCTTACTGACAGATATAGATGATGATGGACTACCAGCTTCTGGAGAAGGAAGGGTTGTTGGGTTCTTTTGGGCAAAAGACAATTTTGATAAAAGTGTAGTGAGTGGGTCGAATGAAAGAGTAATGTTCTATATAGATTCTGTGATGTTTGCCAATGGTAATACAACGTGGAGTATTGATGATTATTGGCCTAAGGAGATGGTTTCAACACTGGCTCATGAATTTCAGCATATGATCCACTATTATCAAAAAAATATTTTACGTTATGCAACTATTAATGACAATACAGATACTTGGATCAATGAAATGCTTTCTGAAAGTACAGAAGATATTATTGGTACTAAAATCGGACATAGTGTTGAGGGAAGATATCCGACTTTTAATGAAAATAATACCCTTTCACTAACAACATGGAATGGTATCTTGGCAGACTATTCTAAAGTCAATGTATATGGAGCCTATCTCCTTAGAAATTATGGAGGGGCACAAGTGCTTCATGATATTATGCATAATAGTTTTGACGATCAACAGGCAGTCGTATATGCTGTCAATCAATCTTCTAATGGTTTAGGTAAAACGTTTGCAAACCTACTGAGTGAATGGGGGATTGCTGTGATGCTTTCAGACCATGATAATTTAGTGGATACACCAGAATATAATATCGGTACGTTATTTGAGGATGTGTATGGCAGTACAATATATCAGATGAACTCTATAAACTTATTTAACTATAATCCACCACCGATCATATATACAACAAGTGGTACTGTCAAGTCTAACGGGAATTACTACTATAAAATAGGTGATAATGTAACAGGTGATATTACTGTCAGTTTAGAGCTAAATGGTCAAACTGAAGCAACGTTAATAGCCAAATAGAGAGAAATATAAATGAAAAAACTAATTATGATATTAACTTTCCTAGGATTTACAGGATGTGCACACGATAATGTGATGGAGCTTGAGGGAAGGGTAGCGATGAAAGGCTCTTCACCGCATACGTATGTAAGTATTAAAGACACGAAAACCCAAACCTCTTACAAGATACAAAATCAAGCCAAGTTTGACCTGATGAAAAAACAAAATCAAACTATTAAAGTCAAAGCAGTGCTTATCAAAGAAGCGATAGGCCCTGGTTTTCCGGCAGTGATAGAAGTTGTAGAGGTCCAATAGACCTTCTACTTACTCTCTTTCTTTCTCACGATATTTGCTCCCAGTGCAGCAAGTTTCCCTTCCAGGTTATCATATCCGCGGTCTAGGTGATAGATACGTCTTACATTTGTCGTACCCTCTGCAACAAGCGCAGCTAGAACAAGTGCGGAAGAGGCTCTGAGATCTGTTGCCATGACATCTGCACCATAGAGCTTATCCACACCTTTCACTGCTGCAGTACTCCCTTTGAGCCAGATATCTGCTCCCAGACGGTTCAGTTCACTGACATGCATAAAACGGTTTTCAAAGAGACGCTCTTCTATAAGGCTTTCACCTTCAGCCATGACTGCAAGTGCCATGAATTGCGCTTGCATGTCTGTAGGGAAGCCTGGATATTCAATCGTGATAAGATTGACAGGCTTGAGGGTTGAAGCAGGGTGGATAGTGATACTCTCATCACCCAGATCGAACGTACACCCCATATGTTCCAGTTTGTCTATAGATGCGCGTATGTGTTTATGGTTGACGTTATGAAGGGTAATACTTGAATGTGTGATAGCCGCCGCACAAAGGTAGGTTCCTGCCTCTATACGGTCTGGAATAATCTCCACCGTTTTAAATGTAAGAGGCTGTCTATCTGTACCCTCTATAATAAGCTCATCCGTGCCGATACCTTCTATCTTTACACCTGCATCACGTATCATTTCACAGAGTTGTACCACTTCTGGTTCTTTTGCCGCATTAATGATAGTGGTAGTTCCTCTAGCCAATGCAGCAGCCATCACGATATTTTCTGTACCGCCTACTGTGATCTTGTCAAAAATGATCTTTGCACCTTGAAGGCCATTAGGTGCTTCAGCACGAACATATCCGCCTTTGATCTCTATATGTGCACCCATCTCTTCCAATGCCTGAAGATGAAGGTCTATAGGACGCTGTCCAATTGCACAACCACCAGGTAGACTCACTTCACATTCACCAAATCTTGCAAGTAGAGGACCCAAAACCAAAATGGATGCTCTCATTTGAGAAACGATTTCATAGACTGCTTTGGTAGAGTTGATGCTGGCATTGTTGATATGTGCTACGGTATTATCATGTTCAACGTTACCTCCAAGCATCGTCAGAAGTTTAAGGAGCGTTCGGATATCTACTACATTAGGAAGGTTTGTTAATATGACCTCTTTGTCACTGAGTATAGTCGCAGCGATGATAGGAAGCGCAGCATTTTTAGCACCACTGATCGTCACATTTCCACTTAATTTTCTACCACCTACTATCTCTAAATAATCCATCCATCATATCCTCAAATTATATTTGAAAGATTTTACCTAAATCTCGATTAGAAGTGACCAATGGATAGAGGGGGTCAGCACTGTAATAATAGCCAATATTACACAATGTTTTTCTTTTTACATTAAAAAATAGAAAAATTAATATTATTCACTATTATTTAATCTAACTATAACGAGAACTTCTGTACTATATTTAATAATATATACTCAAAAAGGGCTATAAGCCCACATTTTAAGGGAAAAGAATGTCGAGTAGTTTAGATAAATTAAAAGCGCTTACGAGTCGCTTGGAAGATAAAATCGAAGAAAAAGAAAAAAAGTCTTCGCTTGTATCGACTGAGCAAAAAGAAGTGCCAAAAACTCAAAAAAAACCACGGGTAAAAGCTGTTAGTAAAGCAGGTGAGAACTGTGACAATGTTCGTGAAGAGAATATTGTACGGGTCAAAGAGCTTTATGAAAAACTTAAAATATTTGAGAAGTCTCCAGACTTTGATAAGGTCTTTATGTATAAAGCGATGAACCTCTCTGGTATCGGTTTAAAAGAAGATGATTTTGGTGAAGTACGTGAGGGTAAATATATCCAGGTGATCGCTATTACTTATGAGCCGGATAAGTATGGTAAAAAGAAAGCGAAAAATATCTCTTTAGGATATTTCGGTAAAGCGGAGACCTTAGAGAATAAACGTAAAAATGAGATCATTGAGTTTGTTTTGCGATGGCGTTATGAAAAAGCCTTTCAAAATGTGGAGCATTATAAAGATCTCATATCACGTGTTGAAGTACCATCTGATACGCTCTTTTAAAAGTTAGGAAAATTTAATTTTTCTAACGCTTCGCTAATCAAAAATTTGCTACAATCAACTTATAATTTTACTACATAGGATTGTTATGCATCTCGATCTTACACCTGAAGCACTTTTGGCACAACTTGGTTATACAAAAACGGAACAAACACTCAAACAGATCAATGATATTATCAGTAATACAAAGAACTTTGATAAGTTTTCACAGCATATTCCTTCATTTAATGATGCTTTGGCTGTTGAAAAAGGTTTTATCGCTATGTCCAACTCGGAAGATCATTTAAAGATCAAATGTGATGAAGACAGTAGTGCAGATAACCTTTCTGCATTTACAGAACTGGTAAAACATTGGGCAGATAAATACAAACTGGAACTCAAACAGGTAGACAATAAAAATACGTACTACATCATCGGTCAGAAATAATTGCCTTTATCCTCTCTTAATAACGAGCAGCTTAGTGCTGCTACGGCACCTCTAGGACACAATCTTATCATTGCCAGTGCAGGTACAGGAAAAACCTCCACCATCGTTGGACGTATCGCACATCTTTTACATCAGGGTACTGAACCTTCCAAGATATTGCTTTTAACCTTTACCAATAAAGCTGCAGGAGAGATGATCGCACGGCTTGAACGCTATTTTCCTAAAAAAATCGTATCGAAGATCGAATCGGGAACATTCCATGCCGTCTCGTATCGTTGGCTCAAAGAGATCTATCCAAATTTGGCACTGAAACAGCCTTCCGAGCTTAAAACACTTTTTAGAAGTATCTATGAAAAACGTAATTTTGAACGCATGAACCTAAGTATGCAGCCATTTTCAGCCACCTACCTCTATGAGATGTACTCTTTGTATCAAAATGCATCTCTAGACGGCTTTGATACATGGTTTTTGGAGAAATACCCTGAACATGAAGCTGTTATGGATATCTATATGGATATCACTCAAGAGTTTGAAAAAGAGAAGATAGACTACGGGTTTGCTTCTTTTAATGACCTTCTGTTACGTATGAAGAGACATTTGGAAGAGCACAGGATAGCTTTTGAAGAGGTACTGGTGGATGAGTATCAGGATACCAATACACTTCAAAGTGCTCTTATCGATGTACTGAAACCCAAATCTCTTTTTTGTGTTGGGGATTATGATCAGAGTATCTATGCATTCAATGGGGCGAATATTGAGAATATTGCAACCTATTCAGAACGTTATAAAGATGCCAAGGTCTTTACATTGAAAACAAACTATCGTTCGACTGCACCTATACTCTCTTTGGCAAATCGTGTGATAGAACGTAATGAACGGATCTATCCCAAAACACTGGAAGTAGGACGTGATGTGAAGAGTTATCCGCCTAAACTCTTGATGTATAATGATCTTTTTGAACAGTACCAGTCCATAGCAGAGGGTATTAAACGTACCCATGTACCTAATGACCAGATAGCTGTTATTTTCAGGAACAACTCTTCAGCCGATGGAGTGGAAGCAAGTCTGCGTGAATATGGTATCCCGTGTAAGCGTAAAGGCGGGACAAGTTTTTTTGATACCAAAGAGATAAAGTTTTTACTGGACCTTTTGGCACTGCTGGTCAATCCGAAAGATATGATGGCATTTATTCATGTGTTTGAGTATGCAAGAGGTGTGGGATCGGCACTCTCCAAAGAGTTTTTCCAGTCTTTTTTACATTTTGGGCAGGGAAATTTCATGCAGGGAGTACTATATCCAAAGGTGCATGATCTGCCGAAGCTGAACCCCAACAAAAATGTTCAGCTGGGACTTTTCGATGATGACCAGGAGATAGGATCTGCTGCAAGGTTTAAACATATGGATCTAGATAGTGCTCTTTATAACCATCCGTTGCTTAAACATGCAAAACTCACGAATGACGGTATGGCATTTTTCAAAGATTTTTATATGCTGATGAAGTCTATACATCAGCTAGAGAAACCCTCTGATATTTTAAAGAACATTGTCGCTTCGAAACTTTATGCAGGGATCATAGAGCTCCTGGCAACACAAAGAGGACGACTCAAATCTGGTGAAGTCGATGAAGAAAAAAAGAAACAGGCGAAAGAACGTATACAGAGAAAAGCACATCTTCTGCTGGACCTTTCACGACAATACAATGAGTTGGCACGTTTTGTGAATGCCATGGTACTGGGTGGAAATGAACTCAGCGAAGGTGAGGGGATCAATCTACTGACCGTCCATGCAAGTAAAGGACTGGAGTTTCCGGAAGTCTATGTCATTGACCTGGTAGATGGAAGATTCCCGAACAGGAAGATGATGTCAAGTATCGAAGAGGAACGCCGGTTGTTTTATGTTGCGGTAACACGTGCTAAAGACAGACTGTATCTCTCTTTGGCAAAATTTGACAGAGTGAAAAAAATAGACTACAAACCTTCACAGTTTCTCCATGAAGCAGGGTTGATCAAAGGGGAATTTGTAGAACCTGAGACCAAAGATAAAAAAGAGAAGAAAGAGACGAAAGAACCTACGGTTTAGTGGTACCTTTTATCTCTGATACTCATCTGTTTAGTACCTTCATCGACATAGATATCAAACAGGTCGATCTCATCTATCAGATTGCTTAGTTTTTTGTATCCGAAGTTGATAGGTGAAAAGGAAGTAGAATTATTAATATATTGGCCTATATCAGCAAGATTTGCCCATCCATCCTCATCCATGGTCTGTTCAACTGCTGTTCTTAGTACATTGACCAGCCAGGTATCTTGCCTCATCTCTTTACCAGATTGACGTACAGGGGCCTGTATAGTATCAACACTCTCGGTACTATGGGTTATGTTTGTCATAAGCTTTTCAGTAAAGATGAATTGTGAACATGCGGCCATAAAAGGTTTGGGTGTCTTTTTTTCACCAAATCCATAGACCCTGATACCTTCAGCTTGTACACGCATGACCACAGGTGTAAAGTCAGAGTCACTCGTAGCAAATGCAAAAGCATCAATGTCTTTGGTGTGAAGCAGATCTATGGCATCTATCGTCATGAGAATATCGGTGGCATTCTTGTTTTTAGAGTAGTCAAACTGTTGTATAGGTTTAATAGCAAATTCCAACAGTTTGTCTTCCCAGTTTTTAAGATTGTCTTTTGTCCAGTTACCATAGGCTTGACGAATGTTTACGACCCCGTATTTACTCAGCTCATTGATAATACCTTCTATGGAACGGTGTGAGATATTATCACAGTCTATAAACAATGCGATGTGGTCTTCAGTTTTACTTTTTGCCATGTCACTCCTTTGGTTTGTAATAGGTCATAGTGCTTCTGCCAAACTTTTTACGTTTCATCAACTCCAATGCACCTATCTTCTCTGGCATATCCAGGCTTGTCATATGCTCTACAATGACCATTTCAGCCACTTCAGGTTCAATACCTTCTATGAGTGCAATCGTTTTATCATAGATGTCATCCATGCCATCACGGGTAGAAAAGGGAGGATCAAAGTAAAAATAGGTCTTTTCTTTGCTTTGTTTGACGATATCATAGACAGTGGAGAACTTTTCAAAACTGTCACCGTAGAAAAGATGACACTTAGATGGATCGACACGTTTTACATTGCCTTCCAGACACCGAAAAGCTGTTCTGTTGTACTCCATAAAATAACATTGTCCTGCACCACGGCTTAATGCTTCCAGCCCTATGGAGCCTGAACCTGCAAAGACTTCAACAAAGTTCTTGTCAATAATATCAAATTGTAAGGTATTAAAAAGGGATTCTTTTAAGATACCTTTTGAGCTTCGCGTTGTAAAGATATCTGGTATCTCTATTTTTTTGCCTTTATGTGTACCGGCAGTGATGGTGGTGGTAAATATTTTGATTTTCTCTTTTGATCTCATGGTATGAGTGTATCCAAATATGCGTTAAAAATTGACTATGGTCTGAAGCGTATTGATCAACTTACTCTCTTCTTTGATATCGGCACGCTCTTTCCCTGGTTCAGTACTGGTAATGATAGTACGGGCAGTGATGAGTTTAGTCAAGTCCTTCTTACGTATACCCCAGTACGTATGCATAATAACAGGCTCGCCTTTATATTCACCCAGATAGAGTACGACATGTCCAGGGACATAGAGCAGGGATCTAAAAGGCTCAGCATCTTTGATGATCTTCTGCTTTTTTGTCATTTTTGCAAGACCTTTGATGGAGATACTCTCTCCATCTTCAGCCTGTTTACTGGAGTTTCGACGTAAGAAGATACCAAATGCTCCTAAAAAGTCTCTGGTGGTTGCAGAACAATCGCGACACTCATAACTTCCACCCCATCCATATGGTTCACCATACAACTCTTTGGCCAGCATTCCTACGTTCTTGGCAGTGAAAGGGAGCGGCTTCTTTGCGATGAGAGACGGATTATTTACTTTGACCTTTTCAATATGGGCTCTGCCTTTGTCATCACGTGAAGCCACTAGATACTTTTGGTCTTCAGAGATGGGAAAGAGTGCACCCAGTTTCACGATAGAGATATCTTTAGAGCCGTTATAAAGACGGAGATTGTCTTTGATAACCATGGCATACGTATCATTTTTAAACGTTTTGATGAAATCAGCACTTACCAGTGCCAGGTCAGATGTTTTGACCCAACCAAAGGCGTAGGATGCCCTTACAAAAGCCCAACGTTTATCCTTGGAAAAATGGGAGATGTAAAGGGGAACATTAATGTGCAGTGCAGAATTTTGATTATAGTCAAAAGGAAATCCTTCACCGGTTTTTTTAGGGTCTCTAAAGAAAGAAGATGTTGTAGGAAGCGCTTTGACATTTGTGCGACGTATAGTAATGGCTTTATATTTTTTAGTATTAATATGTTCATAATCAGCATTTTCTATCCATTTGTTATACACTCTAGCCGGTATAATGGCCCCTTTGGCTTTATAGATGGGCTTTTTTGTGATAAATCTGATCTCCCAGCCAAAGTCTTTTTCAGGGATATCCAATGCACTTAAACTCCATGGTTCGAAGTATTTTTCGTTAAATTTGTCATCGAACTCTTTTTGTTTACTTTTGGAAAAAGGTTTGATCTGATCCGCATAATATGCAGGATCCTGAGGGATCTGCTTCATATCTGCCACTCTGTTTTTAGGCATACGGTCTATTCTGCTTTTTATCCGTTTACTCTCTTTGAGTACATACTCAGCATGTAAGCTGGAAAAAGAACCAAGAAGAAGGAAGAGGAGGGTTAGTTTTCGATACATTTTTTCTTTCTTTTTTGTTTAATCATATGATAGTTTGGTTAATGGTTGGTTTATATCTGTGTTCAAAAGTTAGTCTTCTGGAGGATGAGATTTTTTACTGTTTCTTTTACGTCTTTTTTGTTTTCGCTCTTTGTTTTCCGTATGTACGGATTTCACCCAGAGCCTGTTAAGTACCACATAGATAATACCTGTAACAATGACGGAGTAGAATGCGGTCCCCACATAGAGTGGCACCAGTATATCATCAAAATGTTCACTGAACCATGACATGGTCAATTCTATATCTTCAAGACCTTCACGCCCCAGGATAAAGTTCCCCGTCAGGTACTCCATATAATACATAGGAGGCATGGTAAAAGGATTGCTTAGCCAAACCATGGAGATCGCTATGGGCACATTAAATCGGATAAAAGGTGTGGTAGCCATGACAGCAAGCATTTGCATCGGCATAGGGATAAAGCCCCAAAAAAGTCCTACAGCTACACCTCTGGTCACCATCCGTCTGTTTACAGCAAAATAAGCTTTGGGTAAATTGTATTTTTCTAAGAATGCATCTATTTTATTGCTGCCAGAAGGCTTTTTTTTAAAAACTTTTCGTATCATTTATATCTATAGTTCCAATTAGTATCTGGCTTAGTGTAATACCCGGGAGCTTTAAATCACCTTTTTATCAACTTTTGTGTAAAATACGCGTAATAAAATAGTCACAAAGGTACAATTATGAGTGGATATATGATTTTTTCCGGAACATCAAACCCTGAACTTGCTGAAGAGATAGCAGCTTACCTGGAAATGCCTCTTTCCAAGGCAAATATTAACCGTTTTTCTGATGGTGAGATATCTGTACAGATCGCAGAAAGTGTCCGTGGTAAAGATGTATTTATCATCCAGCCTACCTCTGCACCTGCGAACAGTAATTTGATGGAACTTCTTATTATGACAGATGCACTGAAGCGTTCTTCTGCAAAGTCTATTACGGCTGTTGTACCTTATTACGGTTATGCAAGACAAGACAGAAAAGCTGCGCCAAGAGTACCTATCTCTGCAAAGCTTGTAGCAAACCTTATGGAGACCTCGGGTATCACTCGTATGGTTACTGTGGATCTTCATGCTTCTCAGATACAAGGATTTTTTGATATCCCTGTAGACAATTTGTACGGTGCTATTTTGTTTATGGACTATATTAGAGCCAAAAATTTTGAAAACCCTGTCATCGCTTCTCCTGATATAGGTGGTGTGGCAAGAGCAAGATACTTTGCCAATAAACTAGGTCTGGATATGGTGATCGTTGATAAGAGACGTGAAAAAGCCAATGAGAGTGAAGTGATGAATATCATTGGTAATGTAGAAGGTAAAGATGTGATCCTCATTGATGATATGGTCGATACTGCTGGAACGATGGTGAAAGCCGCATCTGCACTTAAAAAACTCGGTGCTACTTCGGTCATGGCATGTTGTACCCACCCTGTACTTTCAGGACCTGCCTATGAGCGTATCGAAGAGGGGGATCTTGATGAACTAGTAGTTGCCAATACGATCCCTATGGCAAAACCGTCCAAGAAGATCAAAATGCTTTCAACAGCTTCTATGCTGGGTGAAGTGATCCGTAGAGTACATAATAACGAGAGTGTAAACTCTCTGTTCGAAACGAACTAGTAAGTAAAAATACAAGGAATGTAATGGCCAAACCAGTACCACAGAAGAATATCCGTAATTTTTCTATTATCGCACATATCGACCATGGAAAGTCGACACTTGCAGACAGAATCATACAAGAGTGTGGGGCGGTTTCAGACAGAAAGATGTCTGCACAAGTGATGGATACGATGGATATAGAAAAAGAACGTGGTATTACCATTAAAGCGCAATCTGTACGTCTTGACTATGTAAAAGATGGTGAACATTACATCCTCAACCTTATTGACACTCCGGGCCATGTGGATTTCTCTTATGAAGTGAGCCGCTCTCTGGCATCATGTGAAGGTGCACTGTTGATCGTGGATGCTGCACAGGGGGTTGAAGCACAGACGATCGCCAATGTCTATATCGCTATAGAGAATGATCTTGAACTTTTACCGGTCGTAAACAAGATCGACCTTCCTGCAGCCGATCCGGACAGGGTATTGACTGAACTGGAAGAGGCGATAGGTATCGATGCGACTGAGCATAATCTTGTGTCAGCCAAGACCGGTGTGGGTGTGAAAGATCTTATAGATGCTATCGTAGATCGTGTCCCGGCACCACAAGGTGATGAGAATGCGCCAGCTAAAGCACTTATTTACGATAGCTGGTTTGACAATTATCTAGGTGCCTTGGCATTGGTACGTGTCTTTGAAGGAAGTATCAAAAAGAGACAAAATATCAAGATCATGGGAACAAAAGAGGAACATCAGGTACTTGATCTGATGTATCCTAACCCTATCGCACCGATAAAAACAGATGAGATCCGTACGGGTGAAGTGGGTATCGTTGTCACCGGACTTAAAACCGTTGAAGGCCTACAGGTTGGTGATACTATTACTGATGCCAAAAATCCTACTGCTAAAGCCATTGGAGGTTTTGAACCCGCTAAACCGTTTGTTTTCGCAGGTATCTATCCTATAGAGACCGATAAGTTTGAAGACCTGCGTGATGCACTGAACAAACTCAAACTCAACGACTCCTCATTGAGCTTTGAACCGG
This sequence comes from Sulfurovum xiamenensis, assembly GCF_030347995.1. NCBI lineage: Bacteria > Pseudomonadati > Campylobacterota > Epsilonproteobacteria > Campylobacterales > Sulfurovaceae > Sulfurovum > Sulfurovum xiamenensis. The sequence goes on along the minus strand of NZ_JAQIBC010000002.1, from coordinate 431,057 downwards.
AGAGTTCTATGGCACTGGGCTCCGGGTTTAGAACAGGTTTCCTTGGAATGTTGCACATGGAAGTGGTTAAAGAGCGTTTGGAACGTGAGTTTAACCTTGAACTTATCGCGACTGCACCTACGGTTGTCTATAAGGTCAAACAAACCAACGGTACTGAAATTGAGATACAAAATCCAAGCGAGCTTCCTGAACCGCAGAAGATCGATACAATCTATGAGCCGTATGTAAAAGCGACGATACTTACACCTCAAGAGTACGTAGGTAATCTTATCAAACTACTGAATGACCGTCGTGGTCTTCAGGTAAAGATGGATTACCTGAATGAAACACGTGTGCTTATGGAATATGATATCCCTATGAATGAGATCGTGATGGACTTTTATGACAAACTGAAGTCGATCACCAAAGGATACGCGAGTTTTGACTATGAACCTATCGGATTTAGACCAGGTAATCTTGTGAAGCTTGATATACGCGTCGCGGGAGATATAGTGGATTCACTCTCTATCATCGTTCCTGAAGAGAAAGCTCGAACAAGAGGACTTGCCTTTGTTGCACAGCTCAAAGAGCTTATTCCAAGACAGCTTTTTGAAGTCGCTATCCAGGCGAGTATCGGAAACAATATCATTGCCCGTTCGAATGTAAAATCGATGGGTAAAAACGTGACGGCAAAATGTTATGGTGGAGATATCACACGTAAAAGAAAGCTTTTAGAGAAACAGAAAGCAGGAAAGAAACGTATGAAATCCATCGGTTCTGTGGAAGTACCGCAAGAGGCATTTATGGCTGTATTGAAGTTAGACAGCTAATGACACTCATTTCTGTAGAAGAAGATAAAAAAAACATTTCCGGACGTTTCAGAAAAGCACACTCCTTTGCTTTTCTTGATGAAGGACAGATCTTTGTACAGGAAAACCCCCATAAAACGTCAAAATCACCAGAATTTTTTGAATATTTTAATACATTGAAGATAGATAGGGTCTATATCAAAGAGTTGGGTTACAAAACGTTCCTGAAACTTCAGGAACTGGGTGTAGAAGTTTATCTGGTACAAGGAGCAGAGAGATGGAATACTATCAAACCTGATTCACTGCTTTTGTTGGATAGAGACAATGCAAAAGAATATTGTTCGTTAGGGCATCATAACAAAGAGGCTAGAAAGTAGTGGGCTGGTCATTACATTTACACATGGTGGCAGCCATCGCATGGATAGGTGGTGCATTTTTCATGTTCATGCTGGGTGTGAGTCTTAGAAAAAAAGAGGACCAGGATGCTGTATATCCGCGTATAGGTCCTATCTATGGGTATTTTGAGACAGCAGCACTGATCATTCTACTTACTACAGGGTATCTGATGATCTCCAGCAATGGTTTGTTAGATATACTTTTTTCAAATCTCTCCAATGAAGTGATCGATGCATTGCGTATGAAGCTCTATATAGTAGCCGTCATTGTAGTACTTACCGTGATACATATGGCTATTTCTTTGAAGACCCTGCACAGAGAAAAAACACCTTTACAGCGTCTTTTCTCCAAAGGCTCATCGATGGGTATTTTTCTTTTAAACCTTATTGTCCTGCACTATGCGATGGTACTTCGAGACATACTTTGATCTCCAAACTCACCTAATTTTTTCATTTATTTCATTGAACTGACATTTTTACACTACTAAAAGTATCCTACGTTTTATATACTCCTAAATATAAATCAAGGAGTGAATATGAAAGTAGTATTGAGTATTGCCGGTTCTGACAGTAGTGGCGGTGCAGGTATTCAAGCGGACCTAAAGACATTTGAAGCTTTTAATGTGTTCGGTACCACAGCGATCACAGCTCTGACAGCACAAAATACCACAGGTGTTGAACAAATTGTAGGTATGGATGCAGCATTTGTCAAGAAACAGATTGAAATGGTATTGAACGATTTTGATGTAGCTGCGATCAAGATCGGTATGCTTTTCAATAAAGAGATAATAGATGCTGTGTGTGAGATGATACAGGATCTTCATATTCCTATTGTGCTTGATCCTGTCTCTATCTCTAAAGCAGGTTCCCCATTGCTTGAAGATGATGCTTTAAGTGCTATGAAATCTCTTTTTGATCATGTGACACTGATCACACCCAATCATCATGAGGCCTATGAATTCTTTGGATATATAGATGGAGATACAAAATCCCTTGAAATGATCCAGAGTCTTAATACACCAGTACTGATCAAACATCATGTGGTTGAATCTACCGAAGGAAGCTTCAGTGTGGACCAACTTTATTTTCAGCGTCAAAAACGTCTGTTTCAGTCACCGCTCATAGAAACCTCAAATTTACACGGTACAGGATGCTCTTTTTCAAGTGCGATCACAGCAAATCTTGCATTAGGGCATTCTCTTGAGAAATCGATCTCCATTGCAAAAAGTTTTATTGCACATGGTCTGAGAGAGGCTCCTGACATTGGAAATGGACCGGGCCCTATACATCATAAAAAAGGAGGAGAATATGCAGCGATCGCTTAATGGTCTCTATGTGATCACAGATGAGTACCTTACACCAGATGAAACTGTACATAGTTATGTTGAAGATGCCCTTATCGCAGGAGCTTCTATCGTACAATATAGAAACAAAACAAAATCAGATGAAGAGGTAGAAGAAGTATGTCGAATACTTCAATCACTTTGCAGCAGTCATAACGTGCCTTTCATTATAGATGATCGTCCACATTTAGCAGCGAAGATGAATGCTGATGGACTGCATATCGGTAAAGATGATATGCCTATTGAAGAGGCGAGGAAAATTTTCCCCAAAGGTATCATAGGGGTATCATGTTACGGAAGTATTCGTAAAGCCAGAGAGGCTCAGCAGGAGGGTGCGGACTATGTAGCATTTGGATCATTTTTTGCTTCGCCCACAAAACCTCACTCAGGTATTATCTCTCTAAATGTATTGCACAAAGCAAAAGAAGCAATTGATATACCTATTTGTGCCATTGGTGGGATTTCCCAAACAAATATAGGACAAATTGCAGCCACACAGACAGACATGATCTCTGTTGTAAGTGCAGCATTTAAAGGTAATACAAAAGAAAACGTATCGAATTTAATAAAAGGAATGAAAATATGAAACTGAAACTCGCTTTTGAATGGTTTTTAAACCCAGATCACTTACCCTTTTTGGTAGGGTTACACAAAGGTTATTTTGAAAATTATGGTTTAGACCTTGAACTCATTGTACCAGATGAGCATTATGATGGACTGGATGAACTCATTGAAGGGAATATCCAGTTCGCAACCAACGAACCACTGCATCTTATAGAACAGTTTGATGAGAAATTCCTTTCATTAGGTACCTATTTTGAAACCAAAGGTGGTGTTTTACTTAAAAAAGAGACGTATGAAAAAGTGAAGAATGGTGAAATGATCACCATAACCACGCCTGTATCAAACGATGTGACCAATACCATAGGATATGAGATCATCCGTCGTTACTTTGAGAAAGAGGGTATTGATGTATCTAGAGGACAGGTACACTTTGAACCTAATGGATTTGAACATATCAAGTATATGAAAGAAGGTGCAGATGGTGGATGGCTCTACTTCTATAATTTTGAAGGGATAGAGGCACAGCATGAAGGAATAGATCTGCTCTATCTCGACGCTCAAACTTCAGGTTTTGAAAATTTCAGTGCACTGGATTTGTTTGTCAATAAAGACTTTTACCATGCCAACGAAAAAGTATGTAAAGATTTTGATGCAGCAGTCAAAGAGTCTATCAGATTTATGAACGCAAACCCAAAAGAGGCAATGGATATCTACTATGATCATACCAAAGAAGCTAAATCAGCACTTATGGATGATATACTAAGAGCAACATTAGAATGTTTTGATGAAAATTATAGTTCAAATTATGCACAGTCTTTACCTATTTTGGAATTTTTTAGAGAGATAGGCATCACAGCATTAGATGATGAGCGATTCAAAACAGCTTTTTTACACTAAAAAGGGTGACTTATGAAAATAGCCGTATCAGGATGTTTACTAGGGGAAGAAATACGTTATAGCGGCGGACACAGTCATGATCGATTTGTGACCCAAAGTTTAGGAAAGTATGCCCAGTTCGTTTCATTTTGTCCCGAACATTTAGCATTCGGTACGCCTAGATCAACAATAAGACTGGTAGAAGATGAGAATGAAGGCTATTATGTGCAAAGCAGTGATGGAGAGGTCGATGTTACTGAGAAGCTTTTAGATACCAATAACTTGGAACTTCAAAAAATTCAGAATGAACCTATACGGGGTATCATATTCAAGTCCAAATCTCCTTCTTGCGGGCTCGGAAGTGCCATGGTTTACAGGTCGAACGGCTACTCCAAAGAGAAAGATGACGGTCTTTTTGTAAAGATGTGTAAAGAGCATTTCCCTTTATTGCCCATGGAAGAGGAAGGAAGACTGAATGACCCATGGTTACGCGAGAATTTCATCATGCAACTTTTTGCTTACGATGATTTCGAAAATTTTAAGGCTTCAAACCCCACTATGAAAACATTGGTATCTTTTCATCAGAGCTATAAATTCATGCTACAAGCAAAAAATGAAATGATGTATCGTGAACTAGGACAAATTGTAGGTAATCATGAGGGGTTACCATTTGATGAAATATTTAGACAGTATGAGATCCTATTTAAAACAGCTATCGCGCAAAAAAGTTCTATAGGTAAGAACAGAAATGTCCTGGAGCATATGGCCGGCTTCGTGAAGGATAAAGTAAATCAAGTAGAAAAAGAGATGCTTCATGAACAAATACATGATTATGCAAACAAAATAGTACCTCTGATCGCACCACTAAGCAGACTTCATATGTTTGCAAAAGCCTATAATGTAGAGTATCTTTTGGATCAAAAATTTCTTCATCCCTATCCTAAAGAGTTGGCACTACGTTCAGATATAAAGAGTGGAAAATGAAAGGTCTTACCTTTCTCGCGCTAGTTTGTAGTTCATTATTGATCGCTGAAGAGCAAAAACTGTCACTGCTTGAAAAAATTGCACAACCAAAAATAACTTTTCAAAGTGATTTTCTTTCGGATGCCAAATTTGAAGGGTATGAGGGCAGTGTGAAGACATATAAACAAATGATCCAGATCAATAATGAGATTGTGGGCTTTAGTTATAGCCGTTGGGATTTTGACTGGAGCAATGAGAATGATCTCCCTTTTTACAAAGGTAAAACACCTATAGATGCTATGAATCGGTTCAAGCTTTATACAAATTTTCCTTTACATATCAATGATAAATGGTTCATGCTTAATTCAGTCAATGTGAATTCAACCTATGAAAAAGAGATGAGTCACTCTTTGGGTGCAGGTATTACAAGTTTTTTTTCCTATAAAGTGGATGATAAACATACGATCCAGCTTGGTGCTTTTGCAAATTATCACTCTGTGAAAACACTTGTGTTACCAGTGCTTGGGTATTCTTATCGAGCGAGAGCAACAGATGGTTTAAAAATGGTCATTGGATTTCCAAGAGCCTATGTAGGCTATCAGATCACTCCAGAAGTTTTAATTAATGCGGGTATGGTCTACTCTCAGGCAGTGATACGTCTTGCAGATGACAGCGGTATTGAGCCAGGGGGCTATAGCGAAGCAAAAGATTTTCAGGTAAACCTAGGATTTCGGTACGAGATCAATCAACACTTTGAATTAAGTACAGATCTTCTCTATGCATTTAAACGTGATTTTACCATCTACAACCATAATGCTGATGAAGTAGACAGTTATAGTATCGAACCCTCTTTGGGTAGTATCATCAAGTTAAAATATCTTTTTTAAAGAAGTTATGAGGAGAGTAGGTAATATAGATGAAAAGGATTCTCTGGTTCAGGCGTGATCTAAGAGTAGAAGACAACCCTATACTCTCATTAGGTGGTGAGGTACTGCCTATTTTTATCTTCGATACACAAATACTCAATGCACTTCCTAAAGATGATAAACGTGTCAGCTTTATTTTTGACAGGGTGATCAAGCTCAAAGAGTCACTACAAGACAAAGGTTTAGACCTCAAAATATTTTGGGGTGATCCTGTAGAGATATTTAGAGTATTAGAGGCACAAGGTTTTGATGAGGTGGTTGCCAGTGGAGATTATGACGCCTATGCCAAAGAGCGTGATATAAGGGTTTCTCATCTTCTTCACTTTCGCTATATGTATGATACCTATATCTTTAAACCTGAAGAGATACTCAAAGATGATGGTACACCTTATCTTGTCTTTACTCCCTTTTATAACAAGGCTAAAGCACTTTTTTCTAAAGAACATCTTCGAGAGTATACGTTTGGAGAACATACGCTCTATAAGACTTCGTATGAAGGTATCACCAAAATTGATGATAAAGAGGAGATCCTGCCTTTAGATATTGATTCGATAGGATTTAGAGAAAATCTTCCCCGCATCGATCAGCTCGAAACGAAACTAAAAGCCCTGAAAGATAATCTTTCCATCTATGCCAAGGAGAGAGATTATCTTGATAAAGAGGTGACTTCACATCTCAGTATCGACCTTCGTTTTGGTACGATCTCTATACGAAGTCTGTTACGCTTTTTGGTCGAGCAGAAAAACAGAGGTGTGGATACGGAACCTTTTTTCAGACAACTCATTTTTCGTGATTTTTATGCTTATTTGCTCTTTCATTTTCCTGATCTAGCGTGGGAAAACTATAAATACAGATTTAACGGCATAGAAGATGAAGAAAAATACAGTGCATTTTGTGAAGCCAGAACAGGAGTACCCGTAGTGGATGCAGGGGTAAGAGAATTGTTGCAAACAGGTTTGATGCATAATCGTGTACGTATGATCTGCGCTTCATTCTTTACCAAGGATCTGCTCTTGCCATGGCAGTGGGGAGAAAGTTTTTTTGCGAAGTATCTGTTGGATTATGACGCTGCATCCAACATACTCTCTTGGCAATGGAGTGCAGGTACAGGTATAGACCCTCAACCGTATTTCCGTATATTCAATCCCTATCTGCAGAGTAAAAAATTTGACAAAGAGGCACGCTATATCAAAAAGTGGATACCCGAACTCAGAGACGTAGATGCAAAAAAGCTTCATGATGAGAGCTATCTGCTAAACTATAGTATTGAAAAGTATCCCAAACCGATAGTCGTACATAAAGAGGCTTCACAATATGCTTTGGCATATTTTAAACAGAGACTTTAGGAGGTAGCATGTTAGATTTGCAAGAGATGCGTACAGAATATATACAAGCGACACTCGATGAAAGTACGGTACCTGAAGATCCTTTTATTCTTTTTGAAACGTGGTTCGCACAAGCAGTCGAGACAGAGGTGAAAGATCCAAACAGTATGATATTGGCTACAAGCTCGAAAGAGAATATTCCAAATATACGTACCGTACTTTTAAAGATATTTGATGAAAAGGGGTTTGTGTTTTTTACGAACTATAACAGTGTCAAAGCCAAGGAGATAGAAGAAAATCCTCATGTGGCACTGGAATTCTTATGGTTGGATCTCGAACGTCAGGTACGTGTGATAGGTACCTGTGAAAAGATCAGTACGTCTGAGTCTATGTCATACTTCATGAAGCGTTCTCGAGGTAGTCAAATAGGTGCATGGGTGAGTAAACAAAGTTCGGTCATCTCTTCACGGAAGATGCTTCAAATGCAAATAGAAAAAATGAAACAAAAGTTTGCTAATGGTTCCATCCCACTACCTGATTTTTGGGGAGGCTACAGGGTCATACCCTCACAGATAGAATTTTGGCAGGGAAGAGCGAACAGACTGCATGACCGTATCCTCTATAAGAGAGAAAACGGCGGATGGAAGATAGAAAGACTTGCTCCTTAGAATACTGTTTTTTAATAGGTTATTATCCAGTAAAAACAGGAAAGCAAAATATTTTTAATTTCTCAAAAAAATTGTTGAAAATTTGATGCAAATCCGAAAAAAAGGAGTAAAATTCGAAAAAATACTTCGGAGAAAAATGTGTCAACTTTGACCGTGAGCAACTATACCCTAAAACACTTTGACCTGAGAGCAAAAGAGCACATGGATAGATACCTTAAAGTGGTCAATGCAGATATCAGTGACTATACCTTTGCAGGTAATTACATCTGGCTCTCTACTGCCACAGGATTTTATGCCATTGTGAATGATACCTTTTGTCTGTTTATCCTAAATTCAGGTGAACTTTCCATGCTCCTTCCGCCTTTGGGAAAACAGGAAAATACCTATGAAGCGATGCTGCAATGTTTTGAGATCATGAATGCACATAACAGCAATAGGCAGTACTCTAAAATAGAATATATCCATGAGAATATGCTTGAAGGATTTGTGGATTACCTTGAAGAGGGCACAGTGATCTTTGATATGCTCAAAGACTTTATCATTGAAAAGAAGCTAGTGGACTATATCTATAAAGTGGATAATCTTATTGAACTCAAAGGGGATCAGTACAAATCAAAAAGAAATGAGATCAACAAATTTCAGAAGGTTTACACCAATCACAGGGTTGAGATCATAGATATCGATAAACATCGGGATGGGATAACACATCTTTTTAACAAATGGGTCAAAGACAGGACAACCTATATGCCAAAAGAAGAGGTCGAAACATTTTTAGACGGTATTTATTTTGAGAGATTTGCCATCAAACGACTATTGAATGATTATAAAAATCTCGATGTGGTAGGCATGGTGCTTTATATAGATGATGAGATCAAAGGCTTTACTGTCGGTGAGAGGATCAATGAACAGACATCCAGTGTGATCATTGAAAAGACTGATTTTGAGGTACTGGGATGTGCCCAGTTTATCTTTAGAGAGTTTACCAAATATCTCAAAGAGATCTATCAAAGTGAGTATATCAATGTAGGCGATGACATGGGGTTTGAAAATTTGAAAAAAGTGAAAATGTCCTATCGTCCTGATAAGCTGATCCCTAAATATACGATTTATCAGAAACAATGATCATGCGCGCTACAAGAGAGCATCTCAATGCATTGGTTGCATTGGAAAACAGCCTCTTTCCCAAAGATGATTTTCCTTTGAGCAGGGGTTCGTTCTCCTATCATATCAAAAAGAACGATTTGTTCGTTTTTATGCACGAAGGGGAAGTAGCAGGGTATATCCTTTGGCTCAAAAGAAAAACCTATTACCGTCTTTATTCACTGGGTGTCTCTGCGCAGTGCTGGGGGAGAGGTGTCGCACAAATGCTCCTTGCATATTCTTTTGGACTTTTAAAATCTCCTAGTTATACGCTGGAGGTCAAAACGACCAATCAAAGGGCCATATCACTTTACGAGAAGTTCGGTTTTACAAAGCAAAAAATACTAAAGAATTATTATCCAAACAACCGTGACGGATATCTTATGAGAAAGCAGGAGAATGATGAAATTAAGAAATTATAAGTTTATACTTTATGAGATCAATCAAAGTACATTTTTGTATCTGCAATCTTTGGCGATATTGCTGATCACCTATATTGATTGGACACTCATGCCCTATGTGACAAAGCTCGAAGGTACCTATCTTCCTGTGTATATGATTAGTTTTTTTATGTTGATAGGTGCGCTTGACGGTATCATACAACCTCTGTTCAAGCATATCAGGATATACAAGATCTATCTTTTTTCCATCGTGCTTGATGTGATACAGATAGCAAGCTATTCTTTATACCTTGTTTCCATTGAAGTCTTTACCTATGTGATCTTGGCCATTTTTACGATTCAGGGGATTACCTTTGAAGTGGCCAGGGTGCATACGGTTGATTTCATGAAGGATGAATCTATTGATCTGAAAGAGTATTTGATGATACGGTCATTTATCATTTCTCTGGCCATCATTTTGGGTGGGGTGAGCGCTATGCTGTTTGACTCTCTTGATGTTCCTTTACTCTATATCCTTAGTTATTTAACACTGTTAGCTCTGTACGGTATCTATCTACAGTATAAATTGTACCAGATCTTTAAAAAAAGAATTTTTTTGTCGGATATAGAACTGGAGCAGGATAAAAAAGAACTTTTTGAAAAATTCAGATAATCCGGGTTTGGCTAATGATTTCCTAGTATCTTCTTTGCCTGTTTAACAAAGAGCTGCTTTTTTTCCAGCATATTCTCTATCTCTTGTTTGCCGACATCACCAAATCTCTTTACAATGTACTCTGCAACCTCGGTGGAGACAAGGTCGAAGTCTGTAAAAAGTGCGTCTATGTGCATACGCAGATTACTGATCGTATGTTCATCTTGTGGCAGATCGATATGGGCAAGCTTCAACTCTTTGATACTGTATTCAGAATCTCTGGGATCCATTGTCTCCTGATAGGTTTGCATGGTTCCTAGTTGTATGGCTGTAAGTTTTTTTCCATAAGAACACCCTGTATCAATACCATAAAAATTTTCTTCTGATATAACTTCATCAAAGACACAATGCCCGAAAATATTGATTACCTCTTCATTTTTAATTTTCATGCCATCCTCATATCTGTTGAGTAAATAGTCATTGTAATAAACAGGGTTGTTTCGGTGTTCATAAAATGGCAATGCAAAACCATGTGTTATGAAATATCTATCTATTTGTATATACATAGGTAGGGTTCTGATCCACTCGAGATGGGAGAGTATTTTGGTATGATCACCTTGATAACTCTCAAGGGTAACCATCCCACCGTAGCGTTTGTCTGAACTCCATGGACCGTGTTTGTTGTGAAAAATCGCATCTTCCAAGTAGGTATCCATGAGATGTTCATGATTCCCTTTGACACAAGCATAACCTTTTTCAATGACAAAATCGATAACATCTTTTGAGAAGTTACCTTTATCACACAAATCTCCAACAAATATGAGTTCAGCACCTCTTGGAAGACGTGCAATGAGGTTTTGTAAAGTATAAAAGCATCCATGTACATCGCCTACAACATATATATTTTCGATTTTTAAGTCGTCCATAATGTATGCCTCCTTTTTTATCTGATTATAATGTGATTTCATCTACTTTCATAGTAAAAAGATGTCAATTCATTATAATACAGATGATGAACAGTCATAAGAACACTATGAATAATAATTTGGTTAGACTATACTTAAGCATAAGATATATGTATTTTATACAGTGCTTGTTATAATGTTAGAAAGGATACATGATGAAAGTTCTGCTTACAGGTGCAAACGGGTATATAGGAAGACGCCTCAAACAAACGCTTTTAAATGAAGATGTATTCTTACGCCTGCTTGTGCGTAATCCTAAAAGTCTTGATTCTAATCTAAATGCTGAAATAGTACAAGGTGATACTTTTGATATGGACTCTTTGGAGCGTGCACTTGAGGGCATTGATGTTGCCTACTATCTCATACACTCTTTGCAACACAAAAACTATAAAGAACTTGACAAACAAAGTGCGCAAAATTTTCTGGATGCAGCCATCAAAAAAGGGGTTAAACGTATCATATACCTGGGTGGACTTGGTGTGAAAGAACATGCAAGTGAACATCTTTTAAGCCGAATAGAAACAGGAGAAATACTTTCAAGCAGACCTGACAAGATAGAGACCATCTGGATACGTGCAGGGGTGATCATAGGTTCAGGAAGTGTCAGTTTTGAGATCATCAGGCATGTTACAGAAAAACTGCCTATCATGGTCACACCTAAATGGGTCAATACCTTAGCACAGCCAATAGGAGTAGATGATGTCATTGCCTACTTGAATGCCTCAAAGGATCTTAGTATCGATGGCAATCTTGTAGTGGATATAGGTAGTGAGAAGATGACCTATAAAGAGATGATGCTAGCTTGTGCCAATGCACTGGGTCTTCGACGCTGGATCTTTCCGCTTCCTATACTGAGCATTAAATTCTCTTCTTATTGGCTGAATCTCTTTACCCCTGTACCTTATACGGTTGCACGTCCACTTATAGAAGGACTATCGTCTGAAGTGCTCATACAAAATGACAATGCCAAGAGGTACTTTAGTCATATACACCCTATGAAATTTAATGAAGCAGTTAAAAAAGCGATCAAAGAGATGGAAGAGAATCAAGTTCTCAGTCGATGGAGTGATGCGGGTGGTGGACAGGACATGTGGGAGAAACAGCATAAACATGACCCTGCATCAGCAGTTTTGATGGATCGTCAGTCTATAAAGCTGCGTGGTATTCCAAAAGAGACAATATATTGCACTTTTTGCTCCATAGGTGGGGAAGAGGGATGGTTCGGATATGATTGGCTTTGGGAGATCAGAGGCTGGATGGATAAAATGATCGGTGGTGCAGGATTGAACAGGGGACGAAGAGACTGTCGACAACTTAGAATAGGAGAGAGTGTGGATTTCTGGAGGGTTGAAGATTTGAGTGTCAATGAAAGGCTGCTTCTCTATGCACAAATGAAAATTCCGGGTAAGGCTTGGCTGGAATTCAAGATAAAAGGGGATGAGCTGGTGCAAACTGCTTATTTTTCTCCACGTGGACTATGGGGCAGACTCTATTGGTATATTCTTACTCCTGTGCATTATTTAGTATTTCGTAATATGATAAGGTCCATATTAAAAAAAGCACAAAACGATGAACAGACAAAATAAAACTATGAATACGTTGATAGAATGGCTAAAATAAAATAAATGGATTTACTCATACTTTATGTTGCAGGAATACTGTATTTCACTATTATAGAAAAGGATAAACATGAAAAAATTACTATTACCACTCGCACTCTTATTTGCATTATTATTGACAGGGTGTGAAGAGAAAAAACCAGAAAAAGTAGCACCCGTTGAAAATTTCAAACTCACCGAGTACCTTGGAACATGGTATGAGATAGCAAGATTGGAACACAGATTTGAAAGGGGTATGGAAGCGATATCGGCAACCTACAGTATGAGAGAAGATGGTGGGGTTAAAGTACTCAACAAAGGGTATAAAACAGAAGAGAAAGAGTGGAGTGAGGCAGAAGGTAAAGCGTACTTTGTAAAAGATCCTGACAAAGGCTTCTTAAAAGTATCCTTCTTTGGGCCTTTTTATGGCTCCTATATCGTGATGGATACAGATTATGAAACTTACACGATGATTAGTGGGCCTGATCTGAGTTACTTCTGGATACTCTCTAGAAAACCCACACTTGATGAGACAACACTGAAGAGACTTTTAGCGCAAGCAAAAGAAGCCGGCTTTGATACAAGCAAACTGATCTATCCGGACCAAAGTATGAATACAAGTAGGAATAATGACAAATAAAGCACTCATCATCGTAGCACATGGAAGCCGAAAAGACTCTTCCAATGAAGAGGTCAAGGCACTTGGAGAGAAAGTAAGATCCCTACAGATTAAAAACTATGCATTTGTCATGACGGCATTTTTGGAGTTTGCCGCTCCTTCTTTGGAAGAGAGTATGCACTCCTGTATAGATAAAGGTGTGAGTGAGATAGTCATCTTACCTTACTTCCTGGCTTCGGGTAACCATGTTACCCGAGATATTCCTGAAGTGGTTCAGAATATACAGGCTTCATACCCGCAAGTAAAGATAACACTCAAAGAACATGTAGGCAGTTCCTCTGGTATGGTGAAGCTTCTTAGCGATATGGCAGAGTAGATATTTAGTATGAATTGACATAATTTCTATACGAAATACTGTTGTATCAGTATAAAATATGAGAAAAAATGAGGAACCAATGTTTAAAACCTATGATACTTTAGAACAAGCAACACACGCACAACCAAGAGTCACGGCTTTGCTCGCCTGCCAAGATAATCTCATGCCGGCTTCATGGCATATGCCTATCTCTAAGTCACCTTTTCGTTATGCAGTGGCGGTACGTGAAGAGAACTACACGCATGCACTACTGGAAAAACATCGAAGCTTTACACTCAATTTTTTACCATTTGATCATTATGAAACTATCAATATTTTGGGAAAAATACATGGTGACAGTGAAGATAAATTGGCTAAAAGTGGATTAAAGGTTGAGGGTAAAGATAGCCATGAAAATGTATTACTCAGTGCTTCAGACTTTATCTATGAATGTAAGGTATGTGATACTTATAAAAATGGTGATCATACCATTTTTATAGCAGATGTCACCAAAATATATGTGAATGATAAGCAAAGTGAGAAGCCTATGCTATTTTCTGGTCGTGGGAAGTATGGGACAGTGGAAGAGACATTTACATTATCAAAAAGGAGTATAAAATGACTTTAGAAGAAATTGAATTTGAATTGGAGCTAGCAGGGTTGAGTAGAGAACAACAGATCAAATTAATATCATCGATTAAAAGAAATGGTTTTGATGCAAAAACAGTGGATAAAAAATTACAACTTATGGGATTTGAACCGATCTTCACTATTTATGATGAAGATTGAGAAGATATCTATATAAAAAAACTAAGTGCAAAAAAGTGAGTGTATTTTTTAATCGACATAAATATACTACGAAAACTTTTTTAAACTGTATAGTATAGGTTATAAAGGAGTTTTCATGAAACCGTATATACCAACAGAATTTAGTTTTGACCCGGATGAAAGAGGCCACTTTGGCAAGTTTGGAGGTAGATATGTACCTGAGACACTGATGCCCATACTTATTGAACTTGATGAGGTCTATAAACAATACCGTTTTGACAAAACCTTTTGGAATGAGGTTAATGCACTCTACAAAGACTATGTAGGACGTCCATCCCCTTTATATAAAGCACAGAACATCAGTGATGAAATAGGTGCAGAAGTCTATCTGAAACGTGAAGATCTCAACCATACAGGTGCACACAAGGTGAATAACACCATTGCCCAGGGTCTTTTGGCTAAGCGTATGGGGAAAACGAAGATCATTGCTGAGACGGGTGCAGGACAGCATGGCGTAGCTACTGCAACTGTCGCAGCACTTATGGGTCTTGAGTGTGAGGTTTTTATGGGTGCAAAAGACGTAGAGCGCCAACAGCTCAATGTCTTTCGTATGAAACTGCTTGGAGCCAAAGTACATGCAGTGGAATCCGGCAGTAAAACACTGAAAGATGCGATGAATGACGCTATAAGACACTGGGTCACCCATGCCAGAGACACTTTTTATGTTATAGGTACCGCTGCAGGCCCCCATCCCTATCCTTTGATGGTACGTGATTTTCAGGCCATCATTAGTTATGAAGCCAAAGCACAACTCTTAGAACAGGCGAATACGCTGCCTGATTATGTCATTGCCTGTATCGGTGGCGGATCCAATGCATTAGGTATGTTTGCCCACTTTATAGAAGAAGAAAAAACAGAGTGCATTGGCATAGAGGCAGGAGGAAAAGGATTGGATAGCGGGGATCATGGTGCTTCTCTGGCATTAGGTAGACCCGGTGTTCTTCATGGACAGTTGAGTTATCTGTTGCAAACAGATGACGGACAGGTAGAAGAGGCTTATTCTGTCTCTGCTGGGCTTGACTATCCGGGGATAGGTCCTGAACACTCATTTTTAATGGAGCAGGGCAAAGTGATCTATGACTCTGTTACCGATGACGAAGCGATGGATGCCTTTGTATGGCTTAGCCGCACTGAAGGGATCGTTCCGGCATTTGAAAGTGCCCATGCCATCGCCTATCTTAAAAAAATGCCTAAAGAGAAGATCAAAGATAAAACAATTATCATCAGCCTTTCTGGAAGAGGAGATAAAGATATGATACAGGCTATGGAGATTTTGAAGCTATAAGCTCTTGAGTCTTTTGATGTCTGTAGGCAAACATTTTTTTCATATCTCGTTTGATCAGCCATACAATAGCTGTAGTCAGTGGCTCAAAAGGCAGCGAAAAAGTAATTTCGTCCCGTAGTACACTGTGTGAATCATCCACTTGTATAAAGTGATGTTCATGCCTGAAGCTTTTAAAGGGTGACTGTGTTGCTGTATCAATGATAAGATCCGGATATTCTACTTTTTCAAATGTCAGTTTCCAGACAAAAGAAAACCATCCTTTTTTAATGCGTAGCACGGCTTTATTTCCCTCTTTCAAAGGTGTATCAAGTTTGAGTATCTCAAGACTGGTATCTTTGGGTGTAATCAGAGGAAGATTCTTTGTGTTTGCATGAAAGTCAAAAAGGGTTTTGACACTGCATGGTATTGGAGTTTCAAATATTAGTGTATGTTTCATATTTGCATTATGTCATGGGATATAAATCTTTTGTATAACCTTTTTGTCAATTCATTATTTTTCAATCGACAATAAATGACTACAAAGATAGGTATAAAAATCATAAACTTACATAAAGATGAAAATAAAATCTCATAAAAGGAACCACAAATGAAAAAGCGCATCTGGATTGTCGGTGGAAGCAGTGGGATTGGACTGGAACTTGTAAAAAAGTGGTTACAAGAGGGTATGTATGTTATTACCAGTGCCAGAAAGGCGAGCAGTACAAAAGAACTTTTAACGCTCAAACAAATTTATGAAGAACAACTACAGATCGTAGACATAGATGTGACCTCTATAGCATCTGTAAAAAAAGCTGTACCTCAAGCATGGAAACGTTTTGAGGGTATCGATATATGGTTCTATAATGCAGCAGTCTACGAAGTGATGTCTACAGAAGAGTGGGATGTTGAACATTTTGAAGCGATGATGCAGATCAATTATATGGGAGCAGTACGTGTGATGAGTGAACTTTTACCATATTTTGAAAGAAAAGGGGAGGGAAGGTGGATATGGAATGCCAGTCTCTCAAGCTACTTTGGCCTTCCTCTTGGAGGTGGGTACAGTGCACCTAAAGCGGCATTACTGAATTTGGCTGAGTCTCTACAGCCTGAGTTGAATGTCAAGGGTATAGAACTTCAGGTGATCAATCATGGTTTTGTGAAAACAAGACTGACACAGAAAAACAGTTTTGATATGCCAGAACTTATGACACCTGAAGAAGCAGCAGAAAATATTATCAGAGCGACAAAAAAACCATATCGTTTTGAGATACATTTTCCGTTTAAACTCTCTACCTTTTTGCAGGTATTACGCTTGATTCCCTACAGGATCTCTTTGGCATTGACTAAAAAGATGCTGCCTAAAGACATTTCGTAAGGATGCTATGATGAACCAAGAGAAATTGAGCCATTATTTTGAAACACTGAATGAAGGTGTTGACATTGAAGATTTTCGTACTATCTATGATGATGCTGTTGTTTTCAAGGATCCCTTCAATGAAGTAAAGGGTATACGAGCAGTATATGAAGTATTTGAACATATGTATCAGACTCTGGATAAACCAAGATTTATCATTAAAGAATACATAGACAAACAAAATGTGGCCTACGTCAAATGGGATTTTACCTTTGCATTTAAAGGTGAAAAGAATGAAAACAGGTTTGAAGGGGTAAGTCGCTTGCAAATAAATAACCAAGGAAAGATTATATCGCATGTTGACTTTTGGGATGCGGCTGAGCATATATATGAAAAGATGCCTGTAGTAGGGTCTGTTCTTAGATTGATCAAGCGCAAGATTTCGAGAAGTTGACCTTATGCAAAACTCAAAAACCTTAGGAATATGTGCTACCTGTTCTCGTCATACAGCATTGACAAAACACCACCTTATACCGAAAAAAAGACATAAAAAAATGAAAAACAGTTCTATCAATGAATTGCTTGATGCGGTTATTTATGTATGTCGTACCTGTCATAACGGTATACATGATTTGTATGATGAACATACCCTTTCTAAAGAGTTTAATACACTTGAAAAACTCTGTGCTGATGAGAGATTGCGTAAACATTTTATGTGGGTATCAAAATGTAAAAAGGGTGTACAATGAAACAAGAAAAACTTACATATTTTACATTGATCTCCTACGCTTCAACTGCAATACCCCTTGCTATGTTAGGACTTCCACTGTATATCTATCTGCCTACCTTTTATTCACAGAGTGTAGGAATAAGTGTAACACTAGTAGGTCTTATTCTTTTTTTTGCACGACTCACGGATGTTATTACAGATCCACTGGTAGGACTTTACAGTGATAGACTTCAAAGCAGATATGGGAAAAGAAAACCTTTTATACTTACAGGTTCCTTGATCTTAGTTGCAAGTTTTTATGCACTGATACATCCACCTGAAAATCAGACTGAACTATGGCTTTTTAGTTTTTCAATATTGGTTTACTTAGGATGGAGTATTGTATCCATACCCTATCTTGCATGGAGTGCCGAGATCACTTCAGACTATCATGAAAAGACCCGTTTGAGTGGAGCAAGAGAGCTTTTTACTATACTCGGTGCATTGGCAGCACTTCTTATACCGTACCTTTATAGTGTTTCAGAATCCGCAGATAAAAGCCTGAGTATCTTATATACTGCATTTCTGATAGCACTCATTTTGATGCTTCCTCTTACCCTTACGGGTATTAAAGAAAGTAGAGTAAAACCTACTAAGCACATTACATTTAGAGAGGTTAAAACACTCTGGCAGAAAATACCTGCACTTAGCCGACTGCAATCAGCTTTTACACTTAACTCACTGGCAAATGCTCTTCCTGCAACACTTTTTTTGTTTTTTGTTCAGCTTGTCTTGGAAGAAGAATCAAAAACAGGTCCACTGCTTTTACTCTATTTTGCTTCAGGTATAGCAGGCTTACCTTTTTGGACTATGTTAGCCAAAAAGATAGGCAAACGGAAAAGCTGGCTGGGTTCTATGTTACTTGCTTCTACTGCCTTTGTCTTTGTTCCCTTTCTCGGTAGTGGCGATCTTGTATGGTTTGCATGTATTACTTTCGTCTCAGGGCTCTCTTTAGGTGCAGATATGGCATTGCCATCTTCCATTCAGGCAGATGTGGTACAAAAGATAGAAAAAGAAAAATCTTCTTATGCCGGCATACTGTTTGGAATCTGGGCTATGTTGACCAAGTTTGCACTTGCACTAGCTGTGGGTATAGGGTTTGTCATATTAGGGGCAGTGGGGTTTGATCCTCATGAACCTACACCATTGGCACTGACTACACTTGCCTTACTCTATGGCGGTGCACCGGTTTTTTTCAAAATGATCGCGTTTTGGATTATGAAAGATTATCGTGAAACAGTCTAACCTTAGTCCTTCAATTTTATTTTTAATGACATTTATTTTAGGTGTATATCTTTCGTGGATTCAACCTTTGAATTTTAAACTTTATATAGATAGTGATAGTGATGTAATACGATTTATAGGGCTAATTTTACTTTTCGTTAGCCTGATACTCACTATCTTGGCTTATAGAATGTTTAAAAATCATTTCACCCCTCATGCCCCCTTTTCTACACCTACGGTACTTATAGACAGCGGTGTTTTTGCTATGAGTAGAAACCCTGTCTACTTGGCATTGGTATTGTCTCAATTTGGTTTGGGTTTTGTATTAGATATGGTGTGGCTTTTGCCTTCTGCTCTGATTTTATGGATTACCCTTCATTACCTGATTGTACCAGATGAAGAAAAGATTTTAGAAAGCCTATTCAAAGAGAGATATACACACTACAAACAACACACACGTCGCTGGTTTTAATCAACTGACAAAATAACAATACAAAAAGATTTAAAAACAGCATAAACTACAGTTAGAGTAAAAAACTGTAAAGGAGCTAGAGATGAAAAAATTGTTATTTATTTTATTTTCAACATTTTTGTTTTCTAACGCCCCTTTGCCTGTACCTCATGTAGACGTTAAAGCGTTTAGCGGTCTATGGTATGAAGTAGCAAGAACTTATAACAGTTATCAAAAAGATTGTGTTGCATCGTCGGTTGAATATGCATTGCAAAACGACAGTACTTACAAAGTTTTCAACCGATGTTTTGAAAATATCATAGGTGGAGATCTTATAGAGTACAAAGGTACTGCGGAGCCTAAGAATGGAAACTCTATGTCAAAGATAGACATGACCTATTTTTATATTTTTACACGTGAATACCGTGTTATTTACTTAGAAAAAGATTACTCTGCTGCAGTGGTAACAGATGAAGAGATGGATCAGGTCTGGGTGCTGAGCAGAAAGCCTCAGTTGCCAAAAAGAAAACTCAAGAAGATTCTATCGAAACTTGAAAAAAAGATGGATGTGAAGAGACTGATCTTTACACCACAAGACAAAAAAGGACGTTACAAATGAAAATTGCAGTACTTGGAGCAGGCATCAGCGGTTTGGGTTCTGCCTATCTTTTAAGCCAAAAACATGAAGTAGATCTGTATGAAAAAGAAGGACGTCTTGGAGGACATGCACGTACTACCATGGTAGAGGAAGATGACAAACGTTTTGGTGTTGATACAGGTTTTTTGGTATTCAACCATGAGACCTATCCGCTTTTGACCAAACTCTTTTCAAAACTGGATGTCAAGATAGAAAACAGTGACATGAGTTTCGGTTTTTGGGACGAAGTATCCAATACGGCCTATAATGGTCAATCTCTTAGTGGTCTATTCTTCCAGAAAAGAAATCTTTTTTCATTGTCTCACTACAGAATGATAGCCGATATTATGCGGTTCAATAAAACGGCTAACATCGATATAGACGAAAATAGTTCTGCACTAGATGGTACTCTTGGAGAATATCTTGAGTCCTATTCGAAGGTATTCAAAGAACGTTATATCATACCGATGGGAGCTGCTATCTGGTCAACACCGAGTGACAAAATGCATGATTTTCCTGCAAGGACTTTTGTACAGTTCTTTAAAAACCACGGACTGCTTGGTGTTACGACACAGCATCAGTGGCTTACTGTAAGCGGAGGTTCAAAAAATTATGTAGAGAAGATTAAAGCGCACATTTCAGGAAAGATCATTTTGAACAGTGATGTGGTGGGTATTAAGCGCCATGATGACTATGTGATACTTCTCCATCAAGACGGGAGTGAGAGCCATTATGACAAAGTAGTCATGGCAATGCATGCACCTGAGGCATTAGAGTTGCTACAGGATGCCACAGCTGAAGAAGAGGAGATACTTTCTGCTTTCCCTTACAAGCAAAACGATGCACTACTGCATAATGACAGTAAGGCACTTTACCCGGACAAGAAGATCTATGCAGCATGGAACTATAAAACAGGTGGGAAAGAGAATGCCGTGACACTCTCTTACTGGATAAACAGGCTGCAAAATCTTGACAGTAAGAAAGAGTATTTTGTCTCTTTGAATGAAACTTCAGAGCTGGAAAATGTGATAGAACAGATCTCTTATGCACATCCGCAGTTTGACAGCAGGGCGATCATGATGCAATCCAGACGTGAAGAGATCAATGGTCAGAACCATACGTACTATGCGGGTGCCTACTGGCGTTACGGTTTCCATGAAGATGGACTCTGGAGTGCCAACACGATAGCCCAGAGCTTTGGATGTGCATTATGAGCCATAGTTTTTTTGAAGGAACGGTCTATCATAAACGGTATACACCAAAGGTTCATGAATTTACCTACCCCTTCTATCTGTTGGATATCGATCTGAGCTTACTGAATACACTGAAAAACAAGCTTTTCTCATTCGAAGGGGTGAACCTTTTTTCTTTCAAAAGTAAAGATCATTTTGGCCAAAGTGAAGATTTTAAGCAGAATGTAGAAGCATTACTCCAGAAGTTTGAACTTACACCTAGTGAAAATATGCATTTTATGACCCTTCCAAGAGTTGCAAATTTTGTATTTAATCCTATAAGTGTACTGATACTTTTTAATGAGAAGACACCAACACATCTTTTTGCTGAAGTACATAACTACAACGGTGGGAGAGTCGTCTACCCTGTGATATTAGAGACAAAAAAGAATGATGTCTATGAAGGCAAAGTAATGAAAGATATGTATGTTTCTCCTTTTTTGGAAACGAAGGGAGAGTACCGATTTACACTGCAGTATCAAGAGACAAAAATGTCACTGAAAGTGGATCTCTATGAAGAAGGAAACAAAAAACTGACTGCTTCTTTCAGAGGCAGAGCAAAGCCCTTTAAGAGTACAACGGTTGTAAAACTGTTTGCACGTCACTCTTTTTTAACATTTTGGGTGGTTACAAGAACATTGTGGCAAACCTTAAAGCTTTGGCGAAAAGGATTGACCTGGTATTCGCCAACAGCAGCAGATCAAATAAGGAGGTATTGAAATGAAAGGATTTTGGAACAAATTCGGAGACAGATATTTAAAGCGTATTGAACAGGGAACACTGAAAGTAATCTACAGTGACGGAACCAAAAAAATCTATGGAAACGGTGAATCTCCAAAAACAAGTATGATCATACATGACAGCCGCTTTTTTAGACGTCTTGCACTTTATGGTGATATAGGATTTGCAGAGAGTTACATGGACGGTGATTTTGAAACTACCGACCTAACGAACCTGATCAGTATTGCACTGCTGAACTCAAAAGCATTGGCAGCAAAAAGTGAAGATAAAAGCACTAACCATTTTATCAACCTATTGCCTCAGCTCAACAAGATAAAGCACTGGATGCGTAAAAACTCTAAAACGCAGTCACAAAAAAATATCTCACAGCACTATGACCTCTCTAATGATTTTTTTGAATTGATGCTGGATGATACGATGATGTATTCCAGTGCAGTATTTGAACACCCGGAAGAGTCACTGTATGAAGCACAACAAAGAAAGATCAAACTGCTTTCAGACAAGCTACGCCTTAAGCCGGGGGCTAAAGTACTTGAGATAGGTTCGGGCTGGGGAGCAATGGCGATTCACCTGGCCAAAGAGAAACAGTGCGAGGTGACAACAGTTACACTGAGTAAAGAGCAAAAAGCACTTTGTGAAAAGCGTTTTAGAAAAGAAGAGGTCGATAACCAGATAGAGATCCTGCTTAAGGACTACAGGGATCTTGATGGCACTTTTGATGCCATCATTGCAGTAGAAATGTTTGAAGCAGTCGGAAAAGAATATTTTGATGTTTTTTTCAAAAAATGCGAATCACTCCTCAAGCCTTCAGGTGTAATGGTGATGCAGGTTATTACTATGCCAGATCAGCGCTATGATGCCTATAGTAGAGGAACCGACTTTATCCAGAAGTATATTTTCCCGGGAGGACATTTGCCAAGTGTCAGCAAAATACTTCAAACAACGACAAATCACACCCGTTTAAATCTTTTACATATGGAAGAGTTTACAGAAGATTATGCGAAAACTCTAAGATTATGGCATGATGCGTTCAGGTCCAAGCTTCATAAGGTTAAAGAACTCGGATTCGATGAATACTTTATACGGATGTGGAAAATGTATCTTTGTTACTGTGAAGCAGCATTTTTAACGCGAAATATCAATTTGGTACAAGTGGCTTTTACCCGTGATCAGAACATACATTTGAATAAAGGATTGGTAGCATGAAACTCAAATCTATTTTAACACTTGGAATATGCGGACTCTTAACAGGGTGTGGCAGCAGTATGAAGATTGATGATTTCTCCAACACTACACCTGAGTTCATCCCTCAAAAGTATTTTAACGGACCAATGACCGCATACGGTATAGTGAAAGACAGAGATGGAAAGATCATTAGGCGTTTCAAAGGAAAACTAGTAGGAAGCTGGGACAAGAATGGTGTAGGTACCCTGGATGAGAAATTTGTCTATGATGATGGAGAAACACAGACACGTGTCTGGACCCTGACACCTACTGGAGAGAAAACCTTTACAGGCACTGCCGGAGACATTGTTGGTGAAGCGCAGATGATTGCAAAAGGCAATACAGTTATGATAGACTATACGATGCGTGTCCCGTACAATAAGTCAACGATAGATATCAATGTACGTGACTGGCTGCATCTTCAAGAAGATGGTGTAATTTTAAATCATTCTAAAATGAAAAAATTCGGTTTTGAAGTGGGTGAACTGGTGATCACAATCATTAAAGATTTTCCTGCCGATGCAATGGATTAAAGGAGACAGTATGTTAAAAGGTATCTTATCTTTATTGTTTATATTGAGTGTGAATACGTTAGCAAAGGATGTACAGATGAAAACAATTTATGATTTTAAAGTTAAAACTATTGAAGGGAAAGAGACAACACTGGAACCATACAAAGGAAAGGTGTTGCTTATCGTAAATGTTGCGAGTAAATGTGGCTATACACCTCAATATGATGGACTTGAAACACTCTACAAAAAATATAAGGATCAAGGATTGGTGGTACTTGGATTTTTTTCTTAATTTCTTAATTTAGTATAATTATATGACAATTTGACATATTTCTTATCTTTTTCAAAAAAGTATAATAGTATACTTTTATGGCAAAAACAAAAAAACTTAATATCACTGGCAAATCATTAGCACAATATAATGAAAAGAATACTAGGTCCCATTTTGATTCAGTAGTTCCAGACTATGCTGAAGAACATTATGGCTATTACTTAATTTATAAAGGCAATGATGAAACTTCATCGAATCAATCAAGACTGTATTTCTCCACTAAACATTTGAAAGAATTTAAAATTTCAATCGGGGAAACAAATGGTCTTGAAAAGTGTACTGTTGAAAAATCACCAAAGCAATACTTGATAGATCTATATCCAGAGTATGAAGATTTCATTATAGATACTATGATCCGTATTGTCCCAAAAAATTTATCTATTACTTCATGTAGAGAATATATCTGGGGATGTGGCTTATTTCTTGCAGCTATGAAACTACATAGTTATGACCTTGAGAAATTATCAGATGTAACAAATGAGATGCAGGATGAAGCCTGGAACTCATTATCTAAAATTGATCATGCAAAAAATAGCAAAGCTCATCTTCAAACGTTTTTTGGAAAACTCTCTTTGCATTCAGATAAAATAACTCAACAGTTTCGCAAAGGGGAAAAGAAGAAAAGTAAACTAGGTTATCCTACTACAACAATTTATCAATTAGATTATTATGCTAGACAAGATATTAAAAGAATTATGAAAAGAGTATCTGAATACCAACAATGGGAAAATGAATTCACGTCCATAGGTTATCTTTTTAGCTTAGAGAATCTTGCAAAAACATATTATGAAAATCTTGAAAATATCGTTAAAATCGATCGAACACAGGTAAGAAAACTTGCGAAAGTACTTTATAATGTTGAATTAAAATGTTATATACAAGCAAAGGACAATGAGACACATCTTCGTCCATATCGATATAGGTATGAAAACCTCGAACAAGAACTAAAACATAAAAAATTATTAGAATTATCCAAGAGTGGTAAAAATATCACTATGAATGATGAGCGAATGATGACATTTTGGTTATTGGAATTGTTAGAGTCACCACTTGCACATACATTTAAAGACAAATATGCGAACTTATTTAGTTTTTCATCCCTATCTACAACAATAAACAAACGATTAAATGTTGAATTAGTTGATTTTCATACACGTATTGGGCCAACATTTCATGAAATATACCCCTTATATGTTCTAATATTGATACGTGAAGGTCTTAACTCTGAAGTTCTAAGAAGTTGGCAAGTACATAAAACCCCTACCGGAAAACACCATATCGGTGACAACTCAGGAATAGCTACAGTAATAAAGGGCTTAAAAAATAGAAGCAAGAGTATTATTTGGACACCGATTAAACGTGATTCTATAATTGAAAAATACTTGATGTTTTATATTGACTGGCTTACACCAATCTATGAAAAAAGCCACAAAAATAGTTTATGGCAATATCGTTCTGAACGTTCAGGTAAAAAAAATATTTCAGTTTTTAACTCCCGAAAACATATTTCGCTTGCTAAACAATCCATACGTTGGTTTTTTAAACGTTATGACGTTTTTTTACCAGATGGAACTAAACTTGATACCATAGATCATACACGATTACGGATCAGTAATAATTTCAATGATTATTTAAAGGGTCTAAGTGAATTTGAACGGCAAATCAAAAAAGACCATACTAGCATTAATACGCAGCTTCATTATGACAACATGATTGAACGTAAAGAAATTCAAAAAAATAAACTTGCTAAAACCGTTAATTTTGCTGAGGATATTTTTAGAGGAAGAATAACTAGAGAAGATAACGACAAAATCAAAGTTTTTGAAGGAATGTTTGCCGATTGTGCTGATCCAAAGCACCCTACATATCCTGGTAAACCTAAATTACATAACAATGAAGTGTGTAGTGATTGGTTCATGTGTCTTTGTTTATGTGATAAAAGTCGAGTAATACCAAATATTCATGGTCCAGCCATATATGCATGGAGAGAGTATTTACTTGAAGAAAAAAAACGTCTTCCACGGGAATCTGATTGGGAAAAAGAATATCTTCTCCAATTGGACGGTATAAAATCCACTATCAAAGGTTTTACAAAAGAAGAAAAACATTACTGTAAGATAAATATGGGTCGATTTAGAGGTATGGTTCGTGCCCACTATAAAAAGAAAAGAGAAATTAATTTAAAAGGTAGTGCATGCTGAACTCAAACATACGTGAAGAATTATTGAAATGCAATAATAAACAAGATATATATAAGCTACTCGAAGGTGTTACATACCCCAAAACTAATCAAACTTCGTTTAGTGAAGAAATCATTCAATTACCTGCTAGCAGTGGATATAGCAATATGAATGTAAAGACACAAGGCCTATATGATCTTTCATTTAGAGTGCTCTTATTATTAAAATTTAATGGACATGTCGGCCTAACCCCTCAAAATACCGGAAAATCTAGCTATGCAAATAATCTACATAGACTTTTAGCTCGTCTTTATGAGATTACGGGACAAATTAAACGAATGGATGATATAAATAATGCTCATCTTGAAAAATATCTTTCATTACGGTCTGACGAAGTATCGCCCACTACTCTTTCAAGTGAAATTTACATGCTTGAAGAGTGGATTACTGAGGCTAATCCCAAATTACCATATTTTCTCAGATTGGATGAAAGTCTTGTATCAAGTACATCATTAGTTAATACTATTAGAGAAAATGCAGCTATACTTGATAGACAATACCGTAGTGGTGTTGGTGGCGTTGAGAAAAGACTCTACCCATTAGATGAAATGAAAAGCATAGTCTATGAAGCGATTAACCTGATTGAAGAAGTCTCAGAAGATATCCTCAATATAGCACCAATTTATGTTCAATCTCTTCAACTTACTGAAGCACGTAGTAGAATTTATATATACAGATCATTAAAATCTATGCAAGCCTTCAAAAGTCATCCTCAGCTTATTAAACTTCAAAACGAGTGTAAAACAACGACAAACTCAAAAGGCATAACCATAAAAGAACCTATTCTTCAGTCTATAAAATCCCTAGAAGGAGCCTGTGTGCTAATTGGGATAATTATGACAGGCATGAGGGTATCAGAGTTTACCACTCTCCCGCGTTTTCCGAATTTTAGACAGGATGAACAATACCATCTTTTAACACGTTTAATTACAAAAACTGCCTCCAGTGAGGATGGGGAAGAACTTGAAATGCCAATACCTAAAATTGGTAAAAGTGCAATTGAAATTCTTTCCAAACTAGTAAGAATAATAGATGGACAAGATGAAGGAAATTTAATTCGATCATCGATAGACACTGTACATGTTGAAGATGTAAAAAGTGCTTCATCTCGATGTGTTAACTCGATAAAAAATTTTTGTAAATATATCGGTATCAAAAAAAATCCGACTCCGCATCAACTCAGACACACTATGGCATTTATTATCGTTTATCTAAGTAAAGGGAGTGGTCTAGAGTTAGCTAGACTTTTCCTGGGACACACTTCAATTACAATGACATTACGTTATTTAGGGCATTATAACCACTTGTATCAGACTGCAATCAAAGAATTAGAAGAAGATGATGCAAAATTACTTGCAACAGTTATTTCTGATGAAATTCGTGGTGGCAATAAATTGTATGGAAAAAAAGGAGAATATATTACTCAAGAAGGGGTATTTATGGGTAGTTATGCAGAAGAATTTGGAGACCTACTTGAGCTAAGTATTGTAGGTTTGGTAAAACAGGGAAAAATTGCAATTCTTCAAACTCCAGTATGTATCTGTATTCATGATCTCTCAAATCCCAAAGCAATGAATTGTCAACGAGGATTTGATATTGCTGATTTTACAGGTGAACGTCCATTGACTGCACGCTGTGAGCCAGGAGATTGCAATAATGCAGTATTTACAATATCAGATATCCAAAAACTGCAACAAGATCAGCTTGTAGAAGAGATACCTGAAGAATTCAAAGCACGTCTCATGAGGAATATGTATGTAGTTAATGATGGAGGGTTGGAAGAAATGATGACACCTCTAGAGAAAATTATTAAATCTTATGAAATGGATATAGGAGCATAAATGTCTGGTGGAAGATTAACTGAAGAAGAAAAAACATCAAAACTGATAGATTTAAATCAAGCAGTAGAGGACCTAAAAGAGCAGTCTACTATAGAAAAAAACCTTGTAACCTTTCCAAGAGTGTGTGAACTTGCAAATCAAGGTTGGGAAAAAAAAGGATGGAATTCTCCCATTAGTGAAGCATCACTAAAAAGCAAAAGTGAAAAAAGTTTCTGTAAAGAAGTACGAGACAAGATAATCACCTTTAAAGAAGAACGAAAAGAACTTAAATTGGCTGCTGACAAAAAGGTAGTTGGTGATATCAAAAATAAACAACATACTATCGATAACCTACTTATACGAATCTCAGAGTTACTTGATAATGAAATCATGTTGCAAAAAAGGCTCAAGGAGAAAGATCAAACGATACGAAGACTTAAAAAAGAAATTGATAAGGATTAAATTATGAATTTTAGATTAGAAACTGTTCCACATCCAAAAATAAATAATAGAGATATTACTTTTATACTTGAAAATAACGATATTCATTTACCTGCAGCTAAATTTTTAGCAAAAGAGGCTAGAAGTGGAGGAAAGAATGGAACAATAGGTGGAATTACTAGTCATTTACAAAGAGCCAAGCAGCTGCGTGAACTTTTTCACCATTTACAAGATATTGGTATCAACTGGCATGAAGCAACCGAATCGGATATTATCTCCATAAGGAATGCTATGTTGCATTGGGACTCAAATGATAATCCAGATAAAAATAATAAATACGATTATAAAAAAATCAAAAATAACACTATGAACAGCAAACTAAGTGTTTGGTTTAAGTTTTTTCAATATATGCAAGAGATCGAAGAAAGATGTGATATCGTACTTTCAACAAAGCTTGTAAAAATCAATAAATATTCAAGCAGTATGAAGAAGCATATAGAGGCCCGTAAGAAAGAAGTAGAATATATTGAAGTTTGGGACTTGATGGTTCCTTCGGATCACGTAAGTAAAACATTCAAAACCATTACACGAAAAGAATTTGAATATTTTAGTAAAAAGTTACGAGAAGATGATGTTGTTTACGAAATGATCGCTTTGGTGATGGCTACCACAGGATTACGTATTGATGCTGCTTTAAAGCTCCGTCCGGACCAATTCAGAAGTTATTTCAGATACTTCCACTCAGGCAAAAGCCTCAATAGTAAAGTTTCTCTTAGTTATATTGGGAAAGGGGACAAATATCTTGAATGTAAAATCCCGCTTCGTACGATCCATACACTCAAAGGCGAATATCTCAATCGTGCATATACAAAACGTCTTAAAAATCATGGAGAGAGAAGTAAAAGAGGCTTAGAAGAATATAATAATAAATATATGTGGTTTAACTCAAAAGGAAGACCAATTAATGCTACGGATGTTAGAAAAGCATTCAAAAAAGCCTCTTTGGCACTGGGAAGAACACAAAGGCCAATAACTCCACACTGGTTAAGACATAGTTTTGCAACATGGGCATTAATTGACTTTTCTGTACGAGAAGGAGTATTTTTAAAAGGAACAACACCGGATCCACTTTTTATAACGCTTCTTGCAGATCTACTTGGGCATGCAGATGAAAAGACTACGATGCAATATGTAAGAACAGCAATTGCAATTATCGAAATGGAGCGCCTTGAGAAAGAGAACCAGTCAGATAAATATTATGACGGTCCACTAATGACGTTCCAGCTATTTAGAGAAGATCCAGGGGCACAAGCAATTGTAAAACAAGAAGCCATAGATGAATTTGGAGAAAAATTTGATGAAAAATTGTTTGATCCTATTCAATATGCCCAATCACGAGGTATGTTGGTAGATAACTCTTACTAATTAAAAACCTCATAAAGTTATATATTGAGCCACTTGCAGATTCAACATCACAAAGTGGCTTATTGAGACTGTTCAGTATTTTGTGTCAACCGATAGATAAGAATTATATCATAATTAGTCGTCTATCAGTGATCGACTTCACATAAGAGAATCATCCGTTTTTTAGACTCTTTTGGGGATGTGCTTTCATTGATACTTTTCCTTATANCGATAGATAAGAATTATATCATAATTAGTCGTCTATCAGTGATCGACTTCACATAAGAGAATCATCCGTTTTTTAGACTCTTTTGGGGATGTGCTTTCATTGATACTTTTCCTTATAAAAACCTCCTATATAGAACATTTTATAAGGTTTTCTATTGAAGGGTACAATTTTATGGTCTGCAAACGCCGATACAGCGAATAACGTTATAAAATATGTTAGATTATAAGGTTTTAATAGATTGCTTCAAAAGGGTAAGCGCAAATAATGCGCCTCCCAAATTGTTTGATAATTGTTATTCCCTTTTAAAAAATAGAACATATAGGGATGGCAGTACCAGCAACGTTAAGATTGTTGAGGAGATAATTCCTCCTGTAACTACTACTGAAAGTGGATATTGTATTTCTGAACCTACGCCTGTAGCAAAAAGAAGTGGAAGAATACCAAAGAGCGTGGTAAATGCTGTCATAAGTACGGGTCTCAGTCTTAGCAAAGTGGCATTTTTTACCATATCTATCATTTTCACTTCTGGGAATTTTTTACGCAGATCATCAATGAATGATACGAGCACTATCCCGTTGAGTATTGCTATGGCAAAGATAGCAATAAACCCTACAATTGCAGAGACACTCAAATATTCCCCAGAGATGAGTAAGCCTACAATACCACCCATTAGCCCTAGTGGTACACCTAATAAAATTAAAAATGCTTTTTTAAACGAATTGAATGCTGTATAGAGCAATAACAAAATAAGCAAAATCGTGATAGGTATAATCATTGCAAGCGTTTGCGTAGCTTCTTGCATATTCTTAAAGTCACCCGCCCACTTGATGTAATAACCATCAGGAATAATGACCTGATCTCTTATCTTTATATCTGCTTCTTCAACAAACGTTGCAATATCACGATCTTCAACTTCTAGTGACAGAACCATATATCGACTCAAATCCTCACGTTTAATAAAGGCGGGTCCTTGTACTACACTAATATCACATACTTCCTGCAAGGAAACTATTTTTCCAGTATCTGAACGCAGGATCAATGTCTTTATTGCTTCTATATCTTTTTTTGCATTTTTTAATTTGGCTACAATGCCAAAGCGCTTCACTCCTTCTATCTTTTGTGAAACAGCTTCTTCTCCGATGCCATAACGAATGACTTGCATGACATCTTCTACACTGAGTCCATATCGAGAAAGGGCTAAGTAGTCTGGCTTGATATTGATTTGAGCTTGTCCTAATTGTGTTTCCACCTCTGCATGGTCAAGCCCTTCTATACCTTTCAATACTTGGGATATTTGTGCAGCAATATCAGACATTATTTTTTGGTCTTCACCATAGATTTTGACCGCAAGTTCTGCACTAACTCCCTCAAGAAGCTCTTCTATACGCATAGCAATAGGCTGAGTAGAGATAAATTGCAAATAGTTAAATTTTTCTTTGAGCTTCATTGTCATCTCTTTGTCAAGTACAGGGATTTCCTCAAACTCTGGATTAAGGGTCAAGAGTACCTCCATGTAATTTGCTTGTGCCGTTTCACCCTTTTCACTTCTTCCTACCATGCTCAACACAGAGAGTACTTCGTCAGGGTAGGTTTTGAGCAAAAATTTTTCTATGGCTTGTGCATTTTCTACATTTTGCGTAAGCGAAGTTCCAGGGATTGCAATAACCCTGTACATAATAGTTTCCTCATTAAGTTCAGGCATAAACTCTCTACCTTGCTGACTAAGCAGTCCAACCAAGATAAAGAATACAAAGAAAGTAATAGCTACCAACGTCTTTGCATGATGCAGAGAAAACACTAGCATAGGAGTATAAAATGCTTTGACAGCTGCCATAAGAGGACTGTTCGAATGTTTTCCTTCTTTGAGCATCATGTATGAGAGTACGGGAACCAGTAGAAGAGCCACAGCAAGAGAGCCAAGCATTACAAAAACGATGTCCAATGCCATAGGGGTATATAATTTCCCCGCAAGTCCCTCAAGGCTCAATAGTGGAATAAAGACCGCTGAAATAATAAGCAGAGCAAAGAGTACGGGCTTTGCCACTTCTGCTGTGGCTTCTGCGATCACTTCTGCGCGTGAAGCTTCAGGATTATCATGCAGTATCCTGAAGCTGTTTTCTACAACCACAATGGTGCCATCAACTATCATTCCTATGGCTATGGCAAGACCACTAAGACTCATGAGGTTAGCAGATATACCATATTCTTCCATCAATAAAAATGCAATGAGCAGAGAGATAGGAAGAGAGAGGATAACGATAAATGCAGAACGCAACTCAAACAGAAAAAGAAATAGTATGATTGCAACAAGTACTGATCCTGTCAGAAGTGCAGAAGTCATTGTGCTGACTGCTTTATGAGTAATTTCTGTTCTGTCGTAAATCACTTGTAGCTTTACTCCTTTAGGAAGTGCTGACTCAACCAGTGGCATCTTTTCCTTAATGAGCCCTACAACCTTGGCTGCATTGGTTTCTGAACGCTGAAGCACCATTCCAAAGACTCTTTCTTTTCCGTCTACACTTACTGCACCAAAGCGTGGGGCCTTTCCCTCCTGTACAGTGGCCACATCTTTTATGGTCACTACTTTGGCATCTTTTGTGCGTATGACAGTGTTGCGTATGTCATCCATTTTTTCATAGAGTCCCGCACCTCGTATAAGGTACTGCTCCCTATTGAATTCTAGATATTGTCCACCTACGGATTGATTACTCTTTTCTAATGCTTCAATCACTTCACTATAGGTGACATCGACTGCCTGCAGCCGTTTGGGATCCATGAGTACTTCATATTGTTTTTCGAAGCCTCCCCAAGAGATAACTTCTTCTACACCATCAACGGATTTAAGCAGTGGTGTAACTGCATACTCGTGCAATTGACGAAGTTGGCTGTGCGTATATTTATTGTCTTTGTCTTCAAGGGCGTACCATAACACCTGACCCAAACCTGTCGTATTTGGTCCCATGGTCGGGACACCCCATCCTTGAGGTATATCTACCGTATTTAGCCTTTCAGTGACGAGTTGACGCAAGAGATAGGTATCATAGCCGTCTTCAAAGAAAATAGAAACATATGAAAGCCCAAACATTGAGTTTGAGAGTATCATCTTGACCCCAGGCAAACCTGACATAGCAGCTTCTATAGGATAAGTAATGAGCTTCTCTATATCTTCTGCTGAATTACCAACACTCTCTGTATATATTACTACCTGCTTAGGGGTAATGTCTGGAAATGCATCTATGGGTATGTCTTTATACGCCTTGTAACCAAAACCAGATATGGCAATAAACAGCGCAAGTATAAGAAATTTGTACTGTATAAGTATTTCAAAAAAACGTTTCACAGCAACCTCCTAGTGACCGTGTTCGCCAAGCGAAGACTTCAGCATCATTGATTTCACGAAATAAACACCTTCGCTTACATACTCTTCATCTGCTTCTATGCCTTCGACAGCCACGTATTCGCCAGTATACGCAATGATATTAACAACTTTTGGCATGTATGGGACTTCTTCATCCTCGTCATGATCTTCGTGCTCACCTTCATCATTATCTTCTTTTTCATGTGCATCATGGTCATCTTTTTTATGAGTATCATGATCGTGTCCGTCGTGTTCATCTTCTTTATGTGCATCGTGATCATGTCCATCATGCTCATTTGCTTCATCATCATCGTGCTCGTCTTCTTCGTGTTTTGTCTCCACAAATACAACCCAGTTTCCTTGAAAAAGTGTTAATGCTGACTTCTTCACCATTACGGCATTTTGATAAGGAGCAAGCGATATATCCATCTCTGCGAAAGATCCAAGAAGGAGGCTTGAAGGACTTTTTTCTATTTGAAAAAGTACTTTCGCACGCTGCGTCTCCTCGTCAATGCTTGGTAGCAAGTGCACAAAATGAGAAGGGTATACTTTGTTTGCAACCTTCAACCATCCTTTGGCCTCTTTTGATACTTGCATCGCATCATCGACAGCAAGATATGCAACAGCATAATAATCTCTTTGGTCCACCAATGTCATTAAAGGCGTTTGGGCATTTACATTGCTGTGCAGTGGAGCTAAAATTTCTCCAACAACACCATCTGCATGTGCATAAAGCACAAATTGATCTGTTGCACTTTTAAGATCATCAGGATTAATACCTAAAGACTTCAATTGCGAAGACAAGGCGTTTTGCTTAGAACGTATCGCTTGCAGGGCTATAATAGCGTTGCTTAAGTCATTTTGTGAAGCTACACCTTTCTTATGGAGTTTCATAGTGTTGTTCTTTTGTGCCTCTGCAGCCTTGGATTGCTCCAGTAGTGCGAGATGCTCAGCAGTCATTTTAGAAAGCTCTATAGATGCTATAACGGCTGTTTTGTCACCTTTTTTTACATGTTGTCCTGGTGTAACAAAATAAGCTTCCAGATGTCCAGACAGTCTAGAAACAACCTCTTGTTTTTGGCCTGGCAGTTGTGTTATCTGCGCATTGGTTTGAATAACTTTTCCTAAAGGTTTTAGCTCAGCATGTTCAATTTTGATTTCACTTGCTAACCCTTTCAGCGGGAAGAGTAGAGACAGTAATAATATATATTTAGTCATTGTAAAGTCCTTGTATAAAACGTAATTCTATTTTTCGCTTGTTGATCATTGCTTGTGTTTTTAGTAATGATTTTTCTGTCTGTATGAGTTTGTTTTTTGCATTCATCATCACAAAGATAGAGCCTTGTGCTATTTTATAGCCTTCTAAAAGCAGCTCACTAAGTGCTTTCTGTTCACCCTCTAGTTTTTTGAGGGAGTAGTACTGTTGCGAAAGCTCTTTAATGGAAGATTTAAGTCTTTGCTTTTGTAGGTTGAGATCTAATTTAAGCTGTGCATTGTCAAGCTCCAGTTGCTGCATTTTAAGTTTTGCAAGTGCTTTTTCTTCTTCCTTGTTATGTTGTACAGCCAACGGAATGGAAATACCAAATCTTAAGATAGATTGGTCAGGCTCTTGCTCTATGCCAGCGCTTAATTCGTAGCTGTTAATGCTGCTGTCGTTCATGCGTATCTGGCTTGCTAAAACCTTTTCTTTTGCAGTTAAAATTTTCTCTTTAGGGCTAACTTTTAAAGCATTTTGAGTTTGATGTGAAACAGAATAGATGAATTTTTGATCCAAAGAAACCTTTTCACTAAAACCTGCAATAGATAAGAGTTGATAGTGTAGTGAGTTCATCTCTTGTTTTGTTGTATGTATCTGTGTTTTTAGCGCCAAAGTGTCTGTTTTTGCCTGAAGGTATGCTACTTTGTTTTCTGATCCATTTTTATAGCGATCTTCTACTATGCCTGTCACTTTATTTGATAGTGCATACTCTTGCTTTATCAACGAAAGCAGTTTGGCTTGATGGACATAATCAGTATAAAGCATTTCAAGCATTTTTATGTAACCTGCTTTTCCTTCAAGTATATATGCCTGTTGGAGCAGATTGGAAGCATTGGCTTTATCTTGAAGTCCTTCCAGATAGTTGCCTGTTCTGATTGTTTGAGAAGCGCTTATCTCATAGCCATATTCAGAGTCAGTAAAATCAGGGTTGTATCGTGCTGCCACTAGGTCCAGGGTCGGGTTTTGTGTTCTTAAAAGTATGTTATTCTCTTGCCTGTTTGCTTCAAGCGAGAGCTGCTGACTTTTAAGTACTTTCGAGTTTTCTTCTATATGTTTTTTAAACTTTGCATAGCTCATCCCAAAGAGAGAAAGCGACAAAGTTAAAAAAATCATGATGATTTTTTTCATTGTTTATTCCTGTAAATAATATTTTATGTGTTTTAAATAGAGTTATAGTGTTGTGGTGTGGTTAAGCGATAGGTGGTTTTATGGACATTTCTTTAGATGGGGGCGTATAGAATGTATTTTTTTGCTTTGGCTGTTCACTATATAGTAAATGATCAAAATTTATATCAGATACACTCATGATGGCAGTAAAATGAAAACAGTGATCCATGGTGCAGAGGTCAGCTGGATCAACGGTAACTTCTGTTACATGCGTATAGTCATACACTGTATTGTTGTGACAATCAGTACAATCATCTACTACAGCAATGATAGTGGCGTGAGCAATATTGAAAGACAATGAAAACAATAGTAAGAGTTTAATCATTGTACTTTTCAATATATTACCTTTTTGTATTTTGACTACTATAACTTAAAAATCTTTAACTCTTATTGCCTAAAAACTATATTGGCTATTCTTTTTGTATTGCATAGCCCATTTGCGCACATTTTATGATGAGCACTCACCACCTGAACAACATTCAGGACTCTTTCTGTTGAAGTAAGGCTTGATTAGGAAATAGCCTACAAAACCCCACAGTATCACTGAACTAAGAACGGAAATTATCCCTCCTTCCTCTTCCATGTGAACCAGAGATTTTGGATCAATAGCGTTACTGTCAAAAACGTAGTCCAGTCCTAGTCCAAAAAGAACACTTCCAATAATAATGCTGCCAAGATAAATATAAAGAGATCGTGTTCCAAGCATTTTTTTAACCACACCTATAGTCACAGTGTTGGTAGCTGGCCCAGCAGACAGAAAGACAAAGGCTGCACCTGCGCTTACTCCAGAAAGCATTAGTCCAGCTGCAATCGGCAAAGAGGCAGTCGCACACACATACATAGGTATGGCTATAGCGATAACGATCAGATAGCTTAGCCATGAATATTCTTGAAGTACTTGGGCAAGATTTTCTGGTATCGCTACAGTAATGAGTGCACCTATGATTAGCCCCCAAAAGAGAGGTTTTGCTATATCGCCTAAAAGTGTGACAAAAGCATAGTTCATTGCATCTTTAAAAGAGAACTTTTTATTCTCCTCGCAAGTGCTGCCACAACATGATGCTGTGCCCGAACTACATGACTCTTCTTGAGGCGTACCTAGAGTAAAATTCGTGGTCTTATTTGGTGCAACGGCAGAAAAAGATGAAGTAGCCTTTTTGATCGTTTGTGTGTTTTCATCAGGATCTTTGTCAAAGATGTTTGCTAGTATTCCAGCAAACATCGCAATAAACATAGAGGTAATGACACGGTAAACCGTAAAAATCCATCCAAACATACCATAGGTAGCCATAATCGAGTCTACACCTGTGATAGGAGTAGAGATGAGAAAGGAGAGCGTTGAACCTTTTGAAGCACCCGATTTCTTGATTGAGGCTGCAAGAGGAATCACGCCACAGGAGCAGACAGGTAGAGGTATGCCAAAAATGGTAGATTTTACTACTGAAGAGACATTGTCTTTTCCTAGATGCTTGGTCACAATGCTATCGGGCACTATCTCGTGGAGTATTCCAGCAAAAATAAGTCCAAACAAAATATATGGAGCCATAGCAAGACTAAGTTGCCAAAGTGCTTCAAAAAAGTGAGTAATTTCCATTTCTTCAACCTTTTATGTTATAATCATATAACGACATTGTTATATGAAATTGCTTTAAAAGAGATTAAAATGGAAAATATTGTTACTGTTGGGAAAATCTTATCGGATATAAATCGAGTAAAAATCTTAGGGCTACTGTTAAGAGATAAGGAGCTATGTGTGTGTGAGTTTTGTGATACTTTAAATCTCTCTCAGCCTCTTGTTTCTCGGCACTTAAAACAGATGAAGGAGTCAGGTATGATTACTTCGAAACAAGAAGGGAAATGGGTTATCTATTCCCTTCCAGATACACAAGATCAGATGGTGAATTGTTGCTTATCAGAAATAAAGAAGGCAGCAGATGATTTACCTCGCATAATTACTTGCTCACGTTAAACTTGTAGAGAAGATTAAACAGATTTGAATATAGAAAATAAAAATATCGTAAATTGTTTACTAGTATGACAATGATAGAGTTATAACAAATTTTTAAAAGGTTTTTGAAAATCTTATTATTCTCTAGGAGGAGATTACTCTATCATGCCTCTTGGATTATATCACAAAATTGTTATATGTATATAATACATATTCTTTAAACGTTATAAAATATATAATTTTATAAGGTTTTAGACAAGAGTTATTTATTTCTTTTTTTGTAGGATAAACTCTGACCTATCAGCCAGAGTATATTAATTAAAATCGATAGATCACTGATATCAATGCAAGCCCTCCAAGTGCCGCCATCAAATATGCGATTAAATTTGTAGCAGACCAAGGCATATCAGGGTACTCTTTCTGCATTGCCCGCATATCTCGTCTATGCTCGAACATGCCAAGTAGAAGCAAAATTATACCAATACATATTAATATGAATTCAAACTCACGTGCTCCAATGAGTGATACTTTGATGAGTGGTATTTTCCCGGATATTTCCAACTGAAAAAACTTGTATGCAGTAAAACCAAAGGTAATCAGTGATGTTCCTGTTCTAACCCATGCCATCATTGTACGTTGATATGCACCACGTGTACGCTCAAAAGCCAATCTTGTAGTAATTGGAATATGCTACAATCATAGTATGGAAGGAATCCTCCATAATTGAGAGGTTCTAAGGTTGAGTGAATACCAAGTAATTTATAGCACGAAAGGAAGAGATGAAAAATTATAATTATCATCAAAAAAGTTATAAGAATTATATGATACTTTTAGTAAATACTGTATTTCTATTACTATCAGTTAATTTATATGCAAAGGATAAAAATATGACTTCAATATATGACTTTAAAGTCAAAACTATTAATGGCACAGAAACAACGCTTGAACCTTACAAAGGCAAAGTATTGCTCATAGTCAATGTAGCTAGTAAATGTGGCTTCACACCTCAATATAATGGGCTAGAAGCACTTTACCAAAAATACAAAGAAAGTGGTCTGGTTGTACTTGGTTTTCCATCTAATCAATTTGGCTCTCAAGAGCCTGGAACAGAAGAAGAGATACAAAACTTCTGTCGTGTGAACTTTGGTGTGACTTTCCCGATGTTTTCAAAAATAAAAGTTAATGGTGAAAATACACATCCACTCTATGCTTATTTAAAATCTGAGCTACCTGGTTTTTTGGGAACAGAGTCAATAAAATGGAACTTTACAAAATTCCTAATTGACAAAAATGGAAAAGTTATTCAACGTTTTGGCTCAGCAACCAAACCCAAAGAAATTGAAAAAGAAATTAAATCACTACTCTAACAATATCTAGCTGTAGGATTCTAGATAAGAGAATCAATAGAATACTGGCAATTTATATCTTATCCATACTGTCCAGTTATAAGATTGGATAGAGTTAAACAATCCATTTAAATATTAAAATAAACTCATATATTTACATAACTACATTACAAGATTCATAATCAAAAAACAATTTTAAGGATATAAAGTTATTATACTTTTTTAGATAGTAGGGTATTTTAAAAGTATTAAATTAAATATACTAAAGTTAAAAATACTTAATTATACCGTTGATTTTTGTTCAATTAGATATTTCAACGATGTTTAGGGGTATTAAAGGCTATTATACTAAATTTAATTATAGAAAAGGTGTGCCATGTAACCAGTTTGGTTCCCAGGAACCAGGTTCTGAAAAAGAGATACAGAATTTTTGTCGTGTGAACTGTGGTGTGACTTTCCCTATGTTCTCCAAGATCAATGTCAACGGCGATGATACGCATCCACTTTACAGATATCTTAAATCAGAACAGCCGGGAATTTTGGGTACAGAAGCGATCAAATGGAACTTTACGAAATTCCTTGTGGATAGAGAGGGTAAGGTAGTTGAGCGTTTTGGTTCATCTACCAAACCTAAAGAACTCGAAGAAAAGATAGAAGCACTACTAAAATAGACCTGATCTGTTTACTCTATGTAATATATTATTGCACACGGAGTACATAGAGAGTCTCTACAATAATAAAAAGGAGACAAGTGATGAAAGTAGCACTGACTGGAGCCAGCGGGTTCGTTGGAACGGCTTTACAGAATCATTTTAAAGAGTGTAGTGTCATAGACAGGAAAGATGACATCTCTATGATAGTAAAAAAATTAGAAGACGTTAATGTTGTCATTAATCTTGCCGGTGCTCCTATTATCAAGCGATGGAGTGATCCTTATAAAAAAATTCTTCTTCAAAGCCGTATAGAAAGTACAGAACGATTGGTAAAAGCGATCAATCAAAGTCATGTGAAACATTTTATTTCTACTTCAGCCATTGGTATTTATCCTGATGATCAAAAATGTGATGAAAGCTGTACAGAAATAGCAGACGATTTTTTGGGTGAACTTGCCCATAAGTGGGAAGAGGAAGCTAGATTGTGTGAGAAACCAACCACTATATTACGTTTTGGTGTGATACTTGGCAAAGAGGGTGGTGCATTGGCACAGATGCTTACACCATTTAGATTGGGTGTTGGAGGCATTATTGGAAATGGGAAGATGATGACCAGTTGGATAGCTATGAAAGATCTGGTACGCATCTATCAATTCATTATTGATAAGCATCTTACCGGTGTTTTTAATGCTGTTTCCCCCAACCCTGTTACAAATTATGTTTTAACCAAAGCATTAGGAAAGGTTTTACATCGTCCTACCATACTGCCTATTCCTGAATTTGCTTTGCGCATCATGTATGGGGAAGCCAGCTCTGTCCTTACAGGTTCGAAAGAAGTCTATCCTACTGCACTCCAGGAACAAGGTTTTGTCTTTGAATATACAGACATAGAAAAAGCGCTAAAACACCAGTTAACCTAGTTTTTACAATGAATCGACATTATGAGGCTACGAACACAACCCTATTATTTGTAAAATAAACAAAAAAGTGAGGTTTCCGTGAAACGAGCCATAGTATTAATGAACATGGGTGGACCCAATAACTTGGATGAGGTAGAAGTTTTTTTGAACAATATGTTCAACGATAAACGCATTATTTCAGCACCAAAGCCTATACGTAAGATGTTAGCAAAACTTATTACATGGAGAAGAAAAGAAGAAGCCAAAAGCAGTTATGCTGCTTTAGGAGGAAGATCACCTTTGGTAGGGTATACAAAACAACTCATATCAAAACTTGAAGAGGGTATTGATGCTACCGTACATATGGCTATGCGTTATACCCCTCCTTATTCATTTGATGCACTTCAAGGACTTAAGCATGTGGATGAGATCTATGCTATCCCTCTATATCCGCATTACTCAAGTACAACGACACTTTCAAGTATGGAAGATCTCGAAGAGAGTATCAAAAAGCAGGGTATTCATGCAAAAGTAAAAACACTGCATAGTTATTACCGTCATCCAGATTATATCGCTGCAAGTGTAGAGCGGATCAAAGAGGCACTTGGTACAGACAATCCTGAAGAGTTTGAGTTGGTTTTTTCTGCACATGGACTACCCAAAAAGATCATAGATAATGGAGATAACTATCAGCGTCATATCAAGTACAATGTATATCATGCTCGTAAAGCATTGCTCGAAGCAGGTATTCAGTTTCATAAGACCCATCTTGCCTACCAGTCAAGACTTGGACCACTGGAATGGATACGTCCCTATCTTGAGGATAAACTCAAAAGTCTAAAGAAAAAAAAAGTTATTATCTATCCGATAGCCTTTACCATTGATAATTCTGAGACAGAGTTTGAACTTGATGTAGAGTATAGAGAGATCGCTGAAAAAATTGGGTTTGTGGAGTATCGTGTGGCAAAGGCCCCTAATGATCATCCCTCATTTGTCAAATGCATAGCAAATCTATATGAGAGTATGAAAGTCTCCTAATGATCGAGTATGCAGTAGTTGGTTCTGGTATAGGTGGCAGCAGCATGGCTGCATATCTGGATGCTAAAGGGTATGAGACTGTTTTGTTTGAAAAAGAGCCATATCTTGGTGGATGCAGTTCGACCTTTGTACATGGAGGTTATGCTTACAATACCGGTGCTACGACACTGGCTGGATATCAAGAGGGTCATATTGTAAAATCAATGTTTGACAAAATAGGCTTTACGCCTGAACTTCTGGTCACAGACCCTACAATCGTTATTATACAAAATGAAAAAATCACACCTCGTTTTTCCGACTTGGAAGATTTTTTAGAAGTGCTTGAAAAAAACTATCCTCATCCTAAAAATCGTGAATTTTGGACATTGGTTCATAGACTTGGAAAAGAGTTTTATGCTTTGCATGGACATTACTACTCTAATCGTTCTCTATGGCATAAACTTATATCACTGACAAGTTTTTTCCCTTTATTGGTCAGATTTCAACGTTTCTTACGGACCAATGCCTATGATTTTATCAACGATTTTTATGGAGATATTTCGGAAGAGTATCAAAAATTTCTAGAAGCACAGATCCTCATCGTTGCACAGGCTCATTCAAAAGAGATCAATTTTTTTACTGCAGCACTCTCTTTGGGATATTCTTTTAATGAAACTCATTATGTACCAGGTGGATTCGGAAGATTGTTTGATCAGATGACAGCAAAGATGAAGTATATCAAACGTAACACACAAATAGAAAAGATTGAACGACACAGTGATCATTTCACACTACATACCAAAAATGAGTCACTAAAAGCCAAAAAAGTGATACTGAACAGTACCATTTATGACAGCGAAAAACTTTTTAATGATGAAAAAGTAAAGAACTATTATCAAAAGTATGAAACACTCAACAATCACCAAAGTTCATTTATGCTCTATATGACAATAAGAAGTGACAAGAAGTATGAACATCATTATCAACTGATACAGGATGAACAATATACACACAGCATATCCAATGCAGTCTTTGTTTCTTTTTCAGATGTGACAGATAACATGCTTACACCTGAAGGGCACTATAGTGTGACAGCATCCATACATACTGATGTAAGGTTTTGGGAAGATAAGCAAACCTATCAGAGTAAAAAATCAGAACTTCAAACTCAAATGCTAAAGAGTATCTGTGCTATACTTGATATCAATGAAGAGGAGATAGTGCATCAGTTCGCTGCTACACCTAGAAGCTTCAAGCGTTATATTAACCGTTCACAACTTGGAGGAAATGCTATCACTATGAAAAACTTCCTACCAAAACTTCCTTCCAATGATACTCCAATTAAAGATTTATATCAGGTAGGTGATACAGTCTATGCAGCACAGGGATGGCCTGGAGTGATGTTGGGTGTTGAAAATCTCAGAGGATTGCTGGATGTATAATATCGCTTTGCGTATCAAGGTACTTGATTGGCTTTACATTTTACTTATTGGCGTTGTTTTTGCGATGTTGCTCTCTTCTTTAGGGTATGTGCTTTTAGGTCTTGAATGGGTCCAAGGTATGTATTTTGGAGCTATGCTTGGTTTTTCTATTACATTTTTCTCTCTTTTGTTCATTACGTTTATGAATCAAACTATTTTACCAAAGATCTCAAAAATATTTTGGCTACCATTGGCAATATTCTTCTCGTTTCTTTCTGGTTTTTTAGGTACTTTATTAAGTACTGAAATTGCAGAGTTATGGGATATTGATCTTATCCCCTTATTTCATACCCACCATGTCCAAATAGCTGTTACCATAGGTGTTCTGACGTATATAGTAGGTGCTTTGCTGTATCGTTTTGTAAAGATGCGTAATGAAAAAGAAGAGGTTGATCATCATTATTTGCAAAGCCGTCTCCGTTCATTGGAGACTCAGCTCAATCCACATTTTCTTTTTAATGCTTTGAATTCTATAGCAGAACTCATTCACCAAG
Source organism: Sulfurovum xiamenensis (assembly GCF_030347995.1). Taxonomy (NCBI): domain Bacteria; kingdom Pseudomonadati; phylum Campylobacterota; class Epsilonproteobacteria; order Campylobacterales; family Sulfurovaceae; genus Sulfurovum; species Sulfurovum xiamenensis. The sequence continues at coordinate 387,178 of NZ_JAQIBC010000002.1, read as the reverse complement.
ATCCGAACAAAGCTGAGACTGCCATATTAAAAGTATCTACTTTTTTACGCAATACTATGGATGAAAAAGCACTCATTCCATTGAATGATGAACTCAGAAATGTGCGTGATTATGTCGAACTTGAGAATATACGTTTTTCAGGTAAGATCCATATGCATATTGATGATTCTATACCTAAGATAAAAGTACCGAAATTTTCCATTCAGTTACTTGTAGAGAATGCTATAAAGCATGGTTTTATAGACAAAAAAATATTAGAAATATCTCTATTTTATGATCAAAGTCAAAATACACTGATATTGAAAAATAATGGTAGAGCAATGAAAAACACCAAATTTGGAACCGGCTTAACGAATCTAGCCCAGCGTCTAAAGCTTCTCTGTAAGGGAAAGATAGAAATAACAGACAAAGAAACCCCCACTTTTACTATCTATTTAGGAGATTGTCATGAAAATACTCATCGTTGATGATGAAGCTTTAGCACTTAGCAGACTGAAAAGAATGCTTAATACACTTGGATATGAAGATATCATAGAAGCAGAGAGTGCGACAGGTGCACTTCAAGCGATCAAAGAGAATCATGTTGATCTGGCACTATTAGATATTAACATGCCTGGAAGCAGTGGACTTGAACTGGGGTATGAACTACGTTATCATCAGGAGGACATAGCCATCATATTTCAAACAGCGTATGATGAACATGCGCTTAAAGCGTTTGATATCGGTGCAGTAGGGTATCTGGTCAAACCTTTCAGTATAGAACAGTTAGAGCAGTGTATAGCACGTGTTAAAGTGGAAAGTAAAAGCAGTAATGATCTTCGTTTGATGAGTAAGACGGGTGAGAGCTATTATCTACTGAAACCAGAGGAGATCTATTATGTCAAAGCGGATCTCAGTGAAGTGATGTTACGTTCTTCGAAAGGATTTTCTTACTATGCCCAAAAGATCTCTGATCTTGAAAAAAGATTATTGGCTTATCATTTTGTACGTATCCATAGATCCTATCTGATCAATATTAACAAGATCAAAGAGATAGAGACCATAGAACAGAGTAAACTCCGTTTTTCATTTCAAGATATCCCTGATCAGATAGAATCCAGTAAAGATGGAGCAAAAGCATTTAGAAACCAATTTTCTGTCTAAAATGTTTTCACTCATTCTTCATGGAGTAAAGCATAGTGCTTGATGAAGTCTATAACTTTAAAGTTATTTTGTTATTATCGTCCGCTACATCAAAAATCGATTAAGGTTACTATGAATCAATATAACAGAGTCGTTATAAAAGTAGGAAGTTCTGTGTTAACAGAGAAGGGTGAGATCGCAAAAGAGCGTATGCTTAATCTCGTTTCTTTTATCGTAGAAGTTCGCAAAAAATATGAGGTTATATTTGTAAGTTCTGGTGCAGCAGCAGCAGGGTACACAGCTTTAAAATTAGACAAAAGAGAACATATTAGCAAGAAAGTCCTGGCTGCAATTGGACAGCCTATACTCATGAGCTCTTACAAAAAAAAGTTTGATATCTATGATACGGATATTGCTCAAATTCTTTTGACCGAAGATGATTTTAACTCCAGAAAACGTACAGAGATATTTAGCCAGATCATACAAACATCATTTAAAGAAGACATCATTCCTATTGTCAATGAGAATGATATTTCAAGTACACCTGATCAGATATTTGGAGATAATGATCTACTTGCAGCCAAAGTGACCCATCATACAGACTCGGATCTCTTGGTTATTTTGAGTGATATAGACGGTTACTATGACAGCAATCCAGATGAAAATCCTCATGCACAAATGTTAAAAGAAGTGAATAGTATTTCAGAAGATGAACTTGCTGCAGTATATAGACCTCATAATGAATTTACATCAGGCGGTCTATATACTAAGTTGGTTGCTGCAGATTTCCTGATCAATAAAAAACGTGAAATGTTTCTATGTAGCGGGTTTGATCTTTCGACTGCCTATGAGTTTCTCATGGATGGTAAACATACGAAAGGAACGCTTTTTAGAGCAAAGAACTAGTGCATCCTGACCATTTGGGATTGTAGATTCTGTTCATGCTTGGTATGCTCTTCCAGCATTCAACTTTTTACTACTGCTTCACGGCACTCTTTTATTTACACATATTATAATAATTACATTGATACCATAGAGTTAACTCTGTATAATAAGCAAGAATTGAAACATATGAAGGGTTATCTATGAATGATAAGATAAGAGAAATGATTGAAGAGATCGACAAGATGAAGGTGAAACTTGCAAAAGAGATCGACAAACAAGAGAATCATATCTCTTATGAGATCAAAAATGGCTATGTGACATTTGAACAAGAGGTTTTGGCCAAACAAAAAGAGAATATGAAAAATCTTTTAACCTGGTTTAGGGAAGTGCCTTTTTTACATTTGCTTACGGCACCTCTTATCTATGTGATGGTCATTCCTGCTATCATCTTTGACGTGTTGCTCTTTATCTATCAACAGATCGCATTCAGAATTTTTAAGTTTGAGTTTATCAAACGAAGTGACTATATGCACTTTGACCATCATTACCTTGGATATTTAAACGCTATTGAAAAGCTCAATTGTCTTTATTGCTCTTATTTTAATGGCCTAATGCTGTATGCTTCAGCCATTTCTGGTAGAACCGAACTCTACTTTTGTCCTATAAAACATGCGAAGAAGGTGATAGCGCAACATAAGTATTATGAGGAATTCCTCTCTTATGGTGATGAAGAGGATTATCAAGAGAAGTTAAAGGATCTTCGGGAAACTTCTCAACAGTAGAAAACAGTGAATTTTTAGATCACTAAAGGGCGCTTTTTTGCTTTCGTACGTAATTTATTGACAGATTTTAGCACAAAAGGGTGTTTTATGACCCAGATCTCAAATCTGTATTTGTAGGGAAAATCTATGATAAGCAATCCTATCAGGATGGTAAGTATTCCCTGACCGGGTAAAAAAAGCAGGAAAATACCTCCTATGATGAGCAGCACTCCAATGATATTTTTAAGGAATATAAACATAAAGCGTACCATTTTTGGTTTTTGACAGCATAGATACCTTTGGCGTTTTGGATGCGTAAAATAATCTGCAGGTATTTGAGTCACTATCCAAGGAATCAACAGTATCGAGGCGATAAAGCTCATGATCGACACTAGCGTTAACCCAAACAATAGATTTTCATGATTATCAATAAACTCCATCATTGCATTATTTCTATTTCTTTATTGTAGCATCAGCGGCGATACTGCTGTAAAGCGTACATATAGGAGTTGCGTTCATACGCAGCCGGGTTATCGGTATGGGTCAGAGAGATACTTCCTTTCATTTGCGAGATAGAGTCATACTCGTATTCCTGCATCCATTGGGTGATTTCATTGAGTATCACAGCTGCCTGGGCTTCTCCTTTGGTAAGAAGTATGGAAGCCAGTGCCACTGCATCTGCTCCACTCATGATGGCTTTGAGCACATCTTCACCGCTGTGTATCCCTGTACCCGCACACATTGAGCAGGAAAGCTTGTTATAGAGGATCGCACACCATCTTAAAGTTTCACTGATATTGGCTGGGCTGGTGATATTGGCACGCTGCAATGGAGTAAGAAGTTCAAGGTCCACATCCACACGTGCAGGATTGTCAAAAATGGTCAGACCGTTGGCTCCGGCTTCCACAAAGCGTTTTGCCATATTTGCAGGGCTGGAAAAATAGGCGTTCATTTTGACATTGAGGGGAATAGATATATGCTCTTTGACTTGCGTTACGGTGTCGACATACATTTGTTCTACGGTATGACCCTCCATATCTATAGAGGTAGGAATATAGGTGATGTTAAGTTCTAAAGCATCCGCACCGGCTTCTTGCAGTTTTTTGGCATATTTCACCCATCCTCCTGCAGAAACACCGTTCAGACTTGCGATAATCGGAATTTGGACAGCTTTTTTGGTTTTTCTAATCTCTTCAAGATAGTTTTCAGAGTGGAGATTCTCAAAATCCACTTCATTTGGCAGATAAGTAGTTGCTTCAGCATTAGCGTTACTGTGAATGTGCAAAAAATGGTCGATCTGATGGATCTCATGGTTAATCTCTTCTTCGAAGAGGGAATGCATGATGACAGCGGCGATACCGTTCTCTTCAAGCTTTTTTATGCTATCAAGAGATGCCGTTAACGGCGAAGCACTAGCAATAAGAGGATTTTTTAACTCCAGCCCTAAATGCGTAGTAGTCAGTTCCATGGTCAGACCTCCTTTTGTATTGGTTGATAATGTTCATATAGGTTTTGGTATCTTTTGTAGAGAGTCTGAGCTGTATGTGCCGCGGTTTTCAGGTAAGATCCTGCAGATTCAGCATTCATCTTCTCAACCATTTTAAATCGTGTTTCACGATACATAAAATCTTTGACATCTATTTTAGGACCTTTGTAGTCCAGTGTCATCGGATTTTCCCCTTCTTTGATCTTATCTGGGTTAAATCGGAAAATCGGCCATAATCCACTGTCAACAGCACGTTTTTGCTGATCAAACCCGTATTTTAGATCATACCCGTGGGCGATGCAGTGCGAGTAGGCAATGATGATGGAAGGACCTTCATAACACTCTGCTTCAACAAAGGCTTTGACCGTTGCTTTGTCGTTCGCACCCAGTGAGACTTTTGCTACATAGACATTTTCGTAATTGATGGCCATGGCAGCAAGATCTTTCGGTACCCCTGCCTTTCCGTCTGCAGCGAACTTGGCCACAGCACCCGTCAGGGTGGCTTTGGACTGCTGGCCGCCGGTGTTGGAGTAGACCTGGGTATCGAGTACCAGAATATTGACGTTTTTCCCGCTGGCAAGCACATGATCCAGACCGCCATAGCCGATGTCATAGGCCCAGCCGTCTCCCCCGATGATCCAAACAGATTTTTTCACAAGATAATCTGCGATCTCATGTAGTTTTTTTGCTTCATTGTCTTCACGTTCAGCAAGAGCAGATTTAAGCAGTGTAATCCGTTCCCTCTGCTCATTGAATTCTGTTTCATTCTTCTGAGAAGCACCCAGTATCGCTTCAACAAGTTTTTTGTCCAGACCATCTTGAAGTCCTTCAAGCAGGCTTCGGGCATGGGCTATGTGGTTATCGATGGCAAGGCGGAAGCCAAGCCCGAACTCTGCATTGTCTTCAAAGAGTGAATTGGACCAGGCCGGTCCGCGTCCTTCATCATTTTTTCTCCATGGTGTGGTAGGAAGATTCCCTCCGTAGATGGAACTGCATCCAGTGGCGTTGGCAACGACCATCCTGTCACCAAAAAGCTGTGTAGCAAGTTTAATGTACGGGGTCTCTCCGCACCCTGCACATGCACCGCTGAACTCAAAGAGAGGTTCAAGGAATTGTGACTCTTTTAGGTCATCATGGTCTAGTTTGGAACGCTCAACCTTTGGGAGTGAAGTAAAGTAATCCCACTGTGCAATCTTCTCTTCTTTAATGTCGGGAAGCGGGGTCATATTGATCGCTTTGAGGTTCGTTTGTGATTTGTTCTTTGCTGGGCACACTTCAGTGCAGAGCGAACATCCAGTACAGTCCTCGACCGCTACAGAGATATTGAAAAGATCATTTTCTCCGAATTTCTTTCCCTTGGCCAGTTTTGATAGAAACCCTTCAGGCGCTTCATCCATAAAGGAGACATCAAAGACATTGGAGCGAATGACCGAGTGGGGACAAGCAGAGACACATTTGTTGCACTGGATACAGGTATCAGGGTCCCATACAGGCACTTCATGGGCAATGTTCCGTTTTTCGTACTGTGTGGTCCCTGTGGGCCATGTCCCGTCAGCCGGGATCTTGGATACTGGAAGTTCATCTCCCATGTAGGCACTCATTTTTCCGATCACTTCAGAAACGAATGGGCTTAGTACCCCTTTGAGTACAGGCTGAAGCTCTTGGGTACTCTCTGCCTGTGTGGGAATATCGACTTCATAGAGATTCTCAAGTGTATTGTCCACGGCGGCAAAATTCATCTGTACAATGACATCACCTTTTTTTCCATAGCTTTTTTGGATCGAGTGTTTTATCTTGGCAATCGCTTCCTCTCTTGGAAGAATACCGCTGATGGCAAAGAAACAGGTCTGCATCACGGTATTGATACGAGACCCAATCTTACTTTCTTTGGCCACACTGTAGGCATCAATGACATAAAATTTAAGCCTTTTATCAATGATAAGTTTCAGGGTCACACGGGGAAGATGCTGCCATACTTCCTCTTTGTTGTGCGGGGTGTTCAGCAGAAAAACGGCACCTGGTTTAGCATGCTGCAGCAGATCGAGTTTTTCAAGAAATACAGATTGATGTACGGCGATAAAATCGGCTTCTTGTATCAGGTAGCTCGAGCGTATCGGATCGGGACCGAAACGAAGATGAGAAATGGTCATAGAACCGGATTTTTTGGAGTCATAGACAAAATACCCCTGGGCATAATAGTCTGTCTCTTCTCCGATGATCTTGATGGTATTTTTGTTGGCTCCTACCGTACCATCCGAGCCCAGTCCGTAAAAGAGGGCCTGAAACTGATTAGGGTTTTTTAAGATGAAATTATGATCATAATCAAGTGAAGTATGGGTAACATCATCGTCAATACCGATAGTAAAGTGATTTTTCGGAGATGCTTTTGAAAGTTCCTTGTAGATCGCTAGTATCATAGCAGGAGTAAACTCTTTGGACGAGAGGCCGTAGCGTCCCCCGATGATAGTTGGCAGCTCAAAAGGTAGTTCGGTACGATGTTCATACAGTGCACTCACTACATCATGATAGAGTGGTTCACCCAGACTCCCTGATTCTTTGGTACGGTCAAGCACGGCAATGGACTTGACTGAGCTTGGAAGTGCATCAATGAATGTTTCGACCGCAAAAGGCAATGCCAGCCGTATCTTTATCATGCCCACTTTTTCATCTTGCGCATTCAGATAGAGTACACTCTCTTCTACTGCCTGGGTACCAGAACCCATCAATACGATCACTCTCTCAGCATCTTCAACACCGACATAATCAAAAAGCCGGTAGGATCTTCCGGTTAATTCGGCAAAGGTATCCATCTGCTCCTGCAAGATCTTAGGCAGTGCCTGATAATACTTATTGACACTTTCACGCCCTTGAAAATAGACATCGGGGTTTTGGGATGTACCACGAAGTACAGGGAGGTCAGGTGTCAGACCCCGTTTATGGTGTGCTTCGACCAGATCAAGGTTGATCATGCTTTTGAGTACTTCATCAGGGAGTTTTTCGATACGATTCACTTCATGGGAGGTTCTAAATCCGTCAAAAAAATGTAAAAAAGGAATGCGTCCATGCAGGGTTGCTACCTGTGCAATAAGGGCAAAATCATGGGCTTCCTGTACGGAACCAGAGGCGAGTAGGGCAAACCCGGTCTGTCTTACTCCCATGACATCCTGATGGTCACCAAAAATGGAGAGTGCCTGGGCAGCAAGAGAGCGAGAAGCCACATGAAATACCGTCGAAGTGAGCTCTCCTGCGATCTTATACATATTGGGTATCATCAGCAGCAATCCCTGAGAAGCGGTAAAGGTCGTGGTCAGTGCACCTGCCTGCAAGGCACCGTGCACAGCACCGCTTGCGCCTCCTTCACTTTGCATTTCATACACTTCAGGCACCGTACCAAAAATATTCTTCTGTTTTTTGGCACTGTAAATATCACTGAATTCACCCATAGGAGAGGCGGGGGTGATAGGGTATATGGCAATGACCTCATTGATCTTGTGGGCTACCATTGCAACGGCTTCATTGCCGTCAACCATCATAGTTGAATGCTCTGCCATGATCATACTCCTTTAGTTGTCTGTCAAAAAGTTCATAAACTATATTGCCTTTAAGTGATCACAATATAAACGCATCAAATAGTATTTGCTAAGATGACTTGTATCGGTCATTCTTATATTGTAGCGTGTATCCCTAAAATATCTCTATGAAATATTTAAGCCTTCAATTTGATTTTATTGTTTTAATTATATTTTGCACTTATTTTGTTTTATGGTAAGATTTAATAAACTGCTCGAAAGGTGGAATAGGTATGAATGAATTAGAGTTGGGAGAACTTCTTTTAACTTTTGCCTTGGTATTTGCTTTCACTTATGCACTTGCTTTTTTACTTTCAAGATTTCGTATACCCAGTATACTTGCCGCACTATTTGTTGGAATTGCGCTTAGTTATACCTCTTTTTCTACATTGATCCACGGTAATCCTGATTTTGAAAGTACTTTTTCCTTTCTTTCTGATCTTGGTGTTCTTTTTCTACTTTTCTATATAGGCTTACAGATAGATTTGACTGAGATGAAGAAATCAAGTTCGGATATAGCATGGCTTACATTGTTCAATACGATCATTCCTTTTATCTTTGGTGTGATGGCTATGCTTTTATATGATTATGGATGGGCGATCGCATTGGTAATAGGTTTGACACGTATGCCAACGGCTGAAGCCGTTATCGTGCCTATCTTAGATGAGTATAAAATGCTCAAAACACGTATCGGTACGTTTATTATCGGTGCGGGAGTCCTTGATGATGTGATTGAAGTGATATTAGTTGGTATCGTTTCTATCTGGATAGGAGCAAGAACAGGCCAAAGTCATGGAGGGGTATTAGGGCTGTTTGCCGGTATTATGACATTTATTTTACTTTCTTGGATTTTATATCAATGGATGCCTAGGATTCTGCAAAAGTGGGAACCAAAAAATTTAAGTGCTCTGATGATCTTCTCATTGATCATTTTATTTGGTTTTGGCGGTTTTGGAGAGTATGTCGAACTGGGGATGGTTGTAGGTGCTATTACTGCAGGGATTATTATGCGTCCTCTTTTTGAACATGAAGAACAGAAGGGTGAATTGCTTGCTAAAACAACACAGACCTTAAGTTATGGTTTTTTTGGTGTAATCTTCTTCTTTTGGGTCGGGTTTAATGCTGATATGGAAGGATTCCTGCAGGAGCCGCTTTTAGCTATCATACTCTATCTTGCAGGTACATTTGGCAAGCTATTTGGTGTTTTGCTCATGGTACCAATGAAAAAAATGTGTCTAAAAGAGGCGATAATAGTAGGAGTAGGTCTTGATGCTAGACTGACAACAGAGATCATCGTTGCACAGTTACTTTTTAGTGCAGCGATCATCGATATAAAACTCTTTACGGCACTGGTCGCTGCATCCTCTTTTACTGCGATAACGGTACCCATCATCTTTTCACTCTTGATACGTTTTTGGGGTGACGAGGTTTACCATGAAAAATAGTGTTCAATGGCAGACAAAAGATATAAATGATCTCCTCAGTGCTTTAAACAGTGATATACAAACCGGATTAAGTGAAGAGGAAGCGAAACATAGGGTTGAAGTATATGGACCGAATGAACTTGTTCGTATAGAAAAATCTCCCTGGTATCAAGTATTTCTACGTCAGTTTACGAATGTACTTATCCTTATACTCATAGTTGCAGCAGCGATCTCTTTGGCCATTGGTGAATTGGGTGATGCTGTCACTATTTTAGTAATCATTGTACTTAACGGTATTCTCGGATTTGTTCAGGAGTTCAAGGCCGAAAATGCCATTGAAGTATTAAGAAAGATGTTGCATCCAAAGTGCAAGGTACTTCGTGCATCCAAAGAGCAGATCATTGATGCCAAAATGCTTGTTCCCGGAGATATTGTCTTATTGGAGATAGGTGACAGGGTACCTGCAGATCTGAGGCTTATTCAAAGTTTTAACCTAAAAGTGGATGAGTCTTCCCTGACAGGTGAATCCGCCTCAGTCTTTAAAAAAGTGGATACGGTAGATAAAGATACTCCTCTTTCAGAACAGTCTGATATGGCCTGGATGGGTACAGCAGTGGTGAATGGAAGAGGAACGGGGATAGTGGTTGAGACTGGTATGCAAACCCAGTTTGGAAAAATTGCACGTATGACGCAGAGTGTCGATACAGTCAAAACACCTCTACAAAAGAAACTTGCTGTATTGGGTAAAAAACTGGGGATCTATTCTGTAGCTATTTCTATACTTGTTGCTTTGATCGGATGGCTTCTTGGCAAAGATCTTTTTGAGATGTTTCTGACGGGGGTCGCATTGGCTGTTGCTGTGGTACCTGAAGGACTTCCTGCAGTTGTGACGATCACACTGGCACTTGGTATCAAGGCTATGGCAAAGCAAAAAGCACTTTTGAGACGCTTGCAGGCTGCAGAAACACTTGGTGCAGCAACCACGATATGTACAGATAAGACTGGAACATTGACGCAAAACCAGATGACTGTAAAAAAGATCTGGCTTCTCTCCGGAGAGATCGAAGTAACCGGAAGTGGCTATGAACCTAAGGGTCATTTTGAAGTAGCAGGGGAGAAGATCGATCATAAGAGCCATACAGACTTGATGATGCTGTTAAAAAGTGCTTTGATATGTAATCATGCCAAAGTACAAAAAAACAATGCAGATTGGGAAGTGATCGGTGAACCTACAGAAGCATCCTTGGTTGTTTCCGCCTACAAAGCAGGTCTTTATGATGATGAGAATGATACTAGAGTAAGCGAATTTTCTTTTAACTCCAGCCGGAAACGTATGAGCGTTATTGTACATGAAAAAGATACTTTGACAGCCTATGTCAAAGGTGCTCCGGAAGTCATCCTTGAAAGAAGTACTCAGGTGTTCAAAGATGGGAAGGTACTTCCTTTGGAAGAATCCTATAAAAAAGAGATTGAATCAGCGTATAAAAAGATGGCTACCAATGGACTACGAACACTTGCCATTGCTTTTAGGAGACTTCCTGTTGATACAACACTTTTAGAAGAGAGTGTTGAGAACTCATTGGTTTTACTTGGTTTTGTAGGGATCATAGATCCACCGCATGAAGAAGTTCCTGAAGCTATTCATATGGCTAAAACAGCTGGTATCGATATTATTATGATCACTGGGGATAATGCGGATACAGCACTCTCTATTGCCCACACGATCGGTCTGGAAGTAGACAGAGCGATAACATCAAGTGAACTTTCTCAAATGGATAATGATACATTAGGTACGGTATTACAGGAAAAGGTATTATTCGCAAGAGCAAGGCCCGAAGATAAACTCAGAATTGTAAATACCCTTAAAGCTAGAGATGAAGTGGTCGCAATGACTGGTGATGGGGTGAATGATGCTCCGGCACTGAAAGAAGCAGATATTGGTATAGCTATGGGGAAAAAAGGTACGGATGTCGCTAAAAGCGCTTCTGATATTGTATTAGTGGATGATAACTTTGCATCTATTATTAATGCAGTAAAAGAGGGACGACGGGAGTATGATAATATTAAAAAATTCGTGCAGTACCTTATGGCATCCAACAGTGGTGAGGTCATCGTCATCTTTTTAAATATTTTATTGGGCGGACCACTGGTCCTTATCCCTGTACAGATATTGTGGATGAATCTTATCACCGATGGTATGACAGCGATTGCTCTGGGTGTGGAACCGGCAGAAAAAGGTATTATGAAGCGACCGCCAAGAGAGGTAGATGAACCTATCCTTGACCGTGGTGGCACTATTATGATTGCTGTGTTAGGGACTTATGTAGGATTGGTAACGCTTTGGCTTTTTCATTACTATCTTGCAAAAGATCCTCAAAATGGCATGGTGCTTGCACAGACCATAGCATTTACGGGGATCATTATTCTTGAGAAGATGATCGTGCTGAATTTTCGTTCACTACGTGAGCCTATCAATGTCATAGGTTTTTTCACCAACAAGTGGCTTCTATTGGCTATCGCACTCACTTTGGGACTGCAGGCATGTGCCGTCTATGTGCCGTTTTTACAAAGTGCATTGCATACGACTGCTATGAGTTGGGAAGATTGGGGTATTATAGTGTTAGTCTCATTACCAATATTTATTTTGACAGAGCTTTATAAATGGATCAGGTGGACCAAATGGAAATAGATATCATAAGAAAAATTGCTATTACCCTTATCATAGGCTTTATGATAGGTTTACAACGTGAAATGCGTGAACATAGTAAAGAACATATTAGATCTGCAGGTACAAGAACATTTACACTGATCGCTCTTTTAGGGTATTTGAGTGCATGGATGCAGACATTTATACCATATTTTCTGCATGTATCACTTTTTTTATTTGGATCATTGATCTTAGCTACCTATGTCTATAAAACAGTTAAGAGTGATTCACATGGTACAACGACTGAGATCGCTGCATTTGTGACGTATATTCTGGGGATGATGATGTATCTCTCATTGGAAGATTATGCTGTATTCATAGCGGTGATCATGTTGCTGATACTGGAGATCAAAAGTACACTTGCTAAGGTAGAACAGGAGATCACACAGACCGATATCAAATCCGCCACGCTCTTTTTGGTCATGACCTTTGTTGTCCTGCCTCTGCTCCCCAATGAAATGGTCGATCCTTTTGGTGTGTTCAACCCCTATAAAACATGGCTGATGGTCGTTCTGATAGCCGGTATCTCTTTTATCGGTTACATAGCCATTAAGATACTTGGAAATAAAAGAGGGGTATATATGACGGGTATATTTGGAGGTCTTGTATCGTCAACCGCTGTCTCCATCAGCCTTTCAAAACTCTATGCATTGGAGAAAACATATCTGAAAAACTTTGCCGGTGGGATGGCCATTGCTTCAACGATTATGTATCTAAGGGTACTTGCTGAAACTGCCGTTTTCAATTCTGATCTCGCTAAGTCACTGGCACTCCCCTATATTTCAGGCACCATAGTGGGATTGGTATTTGTTTCGTATCTTTATAAACATGAAAAGGTCTATAAAGTAGAACATATAGCTGTGACCACCAATCCTCTTGAACTCTCACAGGCACTGAAGTTAGGTTTGCTGTTTGGAATTATTTTCGGTTCGATCTATATCTTTCAGTCAGAATTTGGAGATTCAGGTGTCTATATCATCTCCTTTTTATCGGGATTAACGGATGTAGATGCCATTACACTCTCTTTATCCCAGATTGCAACAGTGAAGATATCCGAACTTACAGCCATGTACGGGATCATGATTGCAACGGTTGTAAACTCTATCGTAAAACTGGGTATTGTTTTTGCTTTGGGAGGAAAAAAAGTAGGCATGATTATGGCCCTTTTTTATCTATTGAGTATAGGGGTGATGGTGATCACTTTTGGTATGATGCATATATAAGGTTTTCATAGAAGATATTTTTGATAGATTTCTGCTTCATAAACAGTTTAGAGTCTACGTTTAACCTGAGATTATTCTATCATATATATTTGTGTTATAATATCTAAGAGGTGCCTTGTTCTATCAATAAAGTACAAGGCAGATAGCATTATCATGATGAACTATAGGATAAGCAGATGGATAATGAAAACAAAAAGGATACTTTTGTAGACATTGGTCATGAATTGACGGATAAGGTAGAAGACCCCTTTATAGATTTTCTTCACAAGATCATACGTATGGCAGTAAAAGTGCTGGCGACTTTGATGGTTTTGGTTATTGTCTGGGGTATAGGTGATGTCATTTATGTTTTGTATCAGCGTCTAGCATCCCCGCCATATCTGCTGTTAAATATCAGTGATATTCTAGCGACTTTTGGTGCCTTTCTTGCCGTTCTGATCGCTATAGAGATCTTTATAAACATTACACTTTATCTCAAAACCAATGTGATACCCGTTAGACTGGTTGTTGCAACTGCACTCATGGCAATTTCACGAAAAGTAATCATTTTTGATTTTAAAGAGATCACACCTCTTTTTGTACTGAGCACAGCAGCGGTTGTCTTGGCTTTGGGGATCACATATTGGCTGATCACTAAGGAAACCTAACAACTGTCTAGAAAGGTGCAACCATGAAGAACCAAGTAGATACGTCGGTTTTGATATCAGAAGATTGGCACACTAAAAGTACAAATTCTGTCTTCACATTACTTGAAACATCTACAGATGGCCTTGATCAAGAAGAGGTAGAGAAGAGACTTGAATCGTATGGGCCAAATCAGCTTCCTGTAGTACAGACACGCAGTGCATTTTTACGCTTTATCTATCAATTTCATAATATATTGATCTACGTGCTGCTTGCTGCAGGTATAGTGACTGCTATATTGGAGCATTGGGTCGATGCCGGTGTGATCTTTGCTGTCGTACTTCTTAACGCATTAATCGGATTCATACAGGAGGGTAAAGCAGAGGATGCTTTGAGATCCATACAACAGATGCTTTCTCCTCATGCAATCGTGATACGTAATGGCCGACAGGGAACGATCCAGGCAGAAGATCTGGTGCCAGGAGATATCGTAACTTTGCAATCTGGTGATAAGGTACCAGCAGACTTGAGACTTTTTCGCGTCAAGGGACTTCAAATTCAGGAGTCGGCCTTGACAGGTGAGTCGATAGCGGTAGAGAAAATGACAGATCCTGTAGGAAAAGAGAGTGTGATAGGCGATCGGAGTTGCATGGCGTACTCGGGCACCATTGTCACACACGGTCAAGGCAGCGGCATCGTTATTGGCACGGGTGCACATACACAAATAGGCCGTATCAGCAGCCTGGTATCGGAGGTGGAAGCAGTGACGACGCCTCTACTTCGCCAAATGGCCCAGTTCGGCCGTTGGCTTACAATCGCTATTTTGGGTATTTCTCTGATCACCTTTGCCTTTGGCTTATGGGTCAGGGATTATGCTGCGTCTGAAATGTTTCTTGCTGCAGTCAGTCTGGCAGTCGCCGCTATCCCGGAAGGACTGCCTGCCATCATGACCATTACGCTTGCTATTGGTGTACAGCGAATGGCAAAACGTCATGCGATCATCCGTAAATTACCGGCGGTTGAAACACTCGGGGCGGTCACCGTGATCTGTTCGGATAAAACAGGTACCTTAACCCGTAATGAAATGACCGTCTCTACGATCGCGACGGCCAAAGATCTGTTTCAACTCAGCGGAACAGGCTATGACCCACATGGAGAGATCTCTTTATCTGGCAGAGCTGTTCTGGCAGAAGAGAGACCACTTTTAGAGGAAGTAGCCCGGGCTGCAATGCTTTGTAATGATGCATCATTGGAACAAAAGAATGGTGAATGGTTTGTACATGGTGATCCCATGGAGGGAGCCCTTCTGATAGCTGCTTTAAAGGCAGGACTGGATATGGAGATGGAAGCCAAAGAGTACCCTCGTACCGATCTTATCCCTTTTGAATCAGAACACCGTTTTATGGCGACACTCCACCATGACCATGCTGGTGATACTTTTATTTTTCTCAAGGGTGCCCCAGAGCAGATATTGGAGATGTGTACCTATCAGAGAAGTCTCGATGGTGACCAACCTTTGGATAAGCATTACTGGCTGGAGCGTATTGAAGAGCTTGCAGGGCATGGACAGCGTGTATTGGCCCTTGCTTCCAAGCCGGCAAAGCCTAAACAGGAGGAACTTGCATTCAGTGATCTAGAGGGAGGTCTGATCATGCTGGGTATGCTTGGTTTGATCGATCCACCTCGTGAAGAAGCGATTGAAGCGGTGCAGGTCTGTAACAAGGCAGGGATCAGAGTGAAAATGATCACAGGTGATCATGGTGCCACTGCACGTGCCATCGCCAAACAACTGAAACTTGTGAATACCGATGATGTGCTGACAGGGACAGAACTTGAATCCATGAGTGAGGAAGAGCTACGTCAACGCGTGCTGGACGTTGATATCTATGCACGTGTGAACCCTGAACATAAACTTTGTCTGGTACGATCATTACAGGAGCATGGTCTGATAGTAGCAATGACAGGTGACGGGGTGAACGATGCACCTGCACTCAAACGTGCTGATGTAGGTACTGCGATGGGGCATAATGGTACAGAAGCCGCAAAAGAAGCATCTGAAATGGTACTTGCAGATGATAATTTTGCTTCCATCATTCATGCGGTAGAAGAGGGTCGTACAGTCTATGATAATCTCAAAAAGGCCATACTTTTTATTCTTCCGACCAATGGCGGTGAGGCATTGATCATTCTGGCTGCTATTGCATTTGGCTTTCATCAGATGCCTCTTATCCCGGTGCAGATCCTTTGGGTAAATATGGTAACAGCTGTGACATTAGCGCTGTCACTGGCCTTTGAACCACCTGAGCAAAATGTTATGCAAAGACCCCCGCGTGATGCACATGAGCCTATACTTACAGGGTATCTTATTTGGCGTATTGCTTATGTTTCAATGATCTTGATGGGTGGTACATTTGGGCTTTTTATTTGGGAAATGGAACAGGGTGCTAGTATTGCGCATGCACAAACTGTAGCGGTAAACACTCTGATCATGTTTGAGATCTTTTATCTGTTCAACTCCCGTTATATCACAGGCTCGGTTTTGAACTGGGAAGGTTTATCTGGAAACCGTTATGTACTGATCGCTATTGCTATACTGGTCATACTGCAGCTTGGCTTTACCTATCTTGGACCAATGCAGTCTCTGTTCGGCAGTACGGCAATCGACTTTACCATATGGTTGCGTATAGTGTTGGTTGCATCTTCTGTACTCTTCCTTGTAGAGCTTGAAAAGTATGTTGTACGCTACAGGGATACAAATAAAAGGAGTGTGTAGATCGATGGATAGAGAGATTTGAACTGTATCTATTTATCTTGCCACTCTTCTAAAACAGCATTCAATGTGTATAAAAAGCTGATTTTAGTAGGCAAATGATGAGGGCATTGGGAAGAGTGGGAGAGATAACATAAACATTCATTATCCAAGTTATAATATTAAGAGAACAGATATGATCGCTATGCTATACTCCATCCTCATATAAAGGAAAGACTATGGCATATATAGATTTAACAACACAAAATTTTAATGAAACACTGGACAATAATGAAATAGTCATTATCGATTTTTGGGCAGAATGGTGTGGGCCTTGTAAGCAGTTCGCCCCAATTTTTGAAAGGGTAGCAGAAAAGTATCCTGATATTACCTTTGCCAAGGTCAATACTGAGGAACAACCTGCGATATCGGCGCAGTACGGTATCCGTTCGATTCCAACACTGATGGTCAGCAGAGATGGTATCATCTTGCTCAATCAAGCAGGTATGCTCCCTGAAGAAGCCTTTGATAAACTCATCACCCACGTGAAGGGACTTGATATGGATCAAATACGTGCAGAGATAGCCAAAGATGAAGAGGATGACGAGTAACACATCATAGTGATACTCATTCATTATCCTTTGCTGCATGTTCAGCTAGTGTGAATGCACCTTTACACTTCAGTGCATCAAACAATGCTTCATGTCGAAGAGTCTAAAAATCATCCTCGTCGTCATCATCGAAATCAAACTCTAACTTTACGGGTTCTTCTACCACTTCTTTTAACTCACTGATATCTTCAGCAGGGATACTCAGTACCATTGAAACAAAAGAGACCAAAGCATTATCATCTATAATTTCCTGGCATACATTAGAGGTGTTGTAAATCGTAAGTATGCCGTCTTTTATAAGTACATCTCTGGTTCCAATACCTAGTTCCGCCGCGAGATTATGCAACTCTGGACGCGTAAGATGGACCCCGCTAATTTTCATTGAGAAGCCTTTTCTTATCTTTCCTGGGTACATTTTTTTATCCTTTAAGTATGTCTTTTCGTCGATTATTTTCAGATTATAGCTGATATAGTATAGGCATACCTTAGCTTTTGGCTTTTGGAAGCTCTAAAAACCCTATATTTACTGAAGGATACAAGAAGCCTGAAGCTTAGATAAAAACACTGAAAAGTGCTTAAAAAATAGGTGGTAAAGGATCAATAGGTCACTCTGAAACGCAGATAATAGCTGTTCTCTACACTACCGAATTCACTCTCTTCTGTTCCTCTATAAAGCATTGCACCTATTGATACGGAAGCATCGTCACTGAGACTGTAAGTGAGAAGAGGGGAGATGAAACTACTTTGGTCTTCTGGACTGTGTATCATACTCAGTGTACCGCTATAAAGTAGGTTGAAGTCATAATAGGCAGAGGCTCCTATATAGTCTGAAGAGAGATGACGGTTATAACCCAAGCTGCTTTTCTGGAAGTTGAGTATTTCATCAGTTGTATAGGTTTTGGTAGAGTGCAGCCACTCGGCCATGACGGTCAGTCCATTGACAAAACCATAGTCTACACCCAATATGGTTTGATAAAAGGATCTATCTAGCAGTTTATCTTTGTAGTACCCGCCTTCACTTCGCCATTCTATGCCAGTATCAAAAAGATTACCTTCTATCTCATAGGCGATCATTTGGGCATCATTACTTGAAAAGAGATCCAGTGCGACATCCCCGATCTTGGTATTCCCTTTGATCCTTCCTGCATATTTGTAACTACCATCATGACGTTTAGCTACCACTCCCATCATCTGGCTGAGTGTTCCCAGTGCATAGGTATAGGAGAGAGAAAAGTTACCATAGATCTGGTCAGGTTCCAGTGCAAGAGGATTTCTAGGGTTAAAAAGATCGGTAGGTGTCCATATGCGTCCCACACCCATCGTGATCTTTTGTAGACCGAAGAGTATATTATGTTTTTCATCTGCGTAACCGATAGAAAAACGGTGCAGCCGTCCAAATACTTCGCCATTCCCATAGTTTTTGCTATGTGTCTCTATGTCAAAGGGGGTATCTGCTTGGATAGAGCGAAAAAACCCGTATTCAAAGCTATTTATATAGGTTTCTCCGTAGTAGTTATCTATATCTGCGATGATATGGGCAAACCAATTTCTTTCTGTCATATTATCGGTCAACCTTAGCCTGTTGTAGTTATAGAGTGTTCTTTCCTGTTGAGTATAGGGTATCTTTGAGATCGTATAGTTGGTGTTCTCTATGGTGATGTCGTGCTCTATGGCCATGATCGGCACGGTCAAACAGAGCAGGGCTAGAGAGTTAACGATCTTCAACGACAACTCCGTCATCCAGAACTATGATACGTTTGGACTGTTCCAGTACATACTTGTCATGGGAAGCAAAGATGACCGTCACATGCTCTTTTTCATTGAGTGTTCGCAGCATATTCATCAGACGTTCACTGTTCTTTGAATCAAGGTTTGCTGTGGGTTCATCAGCGAGTATCAGTTTGGGACGTGAAGCAACTGCACGTGCTACAGCCACACGCTGCTGCTGTCCACCGCTTATCTCACCGGGCAGTTTGTCAAGAAGGTCTTCGATCTGCAATATAGAAGCCAGTTCCATGATACGTGCATCGATCTCTTTTTGATCAAACTTGAGCAGTTTCATAATGAACCCTATGTTTTCTCTCACATTGAGTACATGGATGAGATTGTAGGCCTGAAAGATAAAACCGATATCATGCAGTCTCAGTTTTGCCATCTTCTCTTCACTATAAGCCGATATCTCTTCTCCTTCAAAAAATATCTCTCCGCTTGTGGCAGAGTCAAGTCCACCTATAATATTCAAAAGGGTGGTTTTTCCTGAACCTGACTCACCACTCAGGGTAGTGAACTCACCCTTTTCAAAGGTAAGATTGATATCGGTCAGGGCTTTGACCTCTTTGGGGGTATCAGGGTAGAATGTTTTGTAGACATGGTTGAGTTTCATAACATTTTTCCTTGTATAACTTGTATAGGTTTTATCTTTTTCAGTTTACGCAGAGGCCAGATCACTGAGAGCAGGGTAGCAAAAAATACAGCAAAGAATGCTTGAAAGAAATAGTAAAGATGCATATTGGCATACATGACTGCACTGTAGCCATAGAGTTCCAGACCGGCTTCAAAAGCGCGCATATCCACACCTGCAGTTGACATATACAAAAGGAATATCCATCCTCCCAAAGCACCTGCTATATAACCGATCAACCCGAGAAAAGAGGCTTCCATAATGATCTGGTTTCTAACGGTTCTGTAAGGGGTTCCTATGGCAAGCATAATACTGAATTCGCGCATTCTTTCTAGAACTGAGACAAGCATTACACCAAAAATTCCCAGTGCAGCGACGATAAAGACAATGGCATAAGAGGCCAAATTGAAGATATTCATCCACTCCTGCATCTGTATCAGTAAAGGGTAGAGTTCATCCCATCGGAGTACATCTATGGCAGGAAAACGTTTTTTCAGCTCTTTTTGTACTGTAATGATACTCTCAGAGTCTTTCACACGCAACGCTATCTGAGTAGCACTTTGATGCACATCGAGAAATGTGGACATCTTTTCCATAGAGACAAATACAGCCTGATCATCGATAGTAGGGTTACCGGTCTTGAGAATACCACTAATACGAAAAGAGATAGCATTGATCTCACCTGTTGCATCTTGCGCGGTGAAGATCACACGGCTTCCTATGTTAAGATTGAGTTTTTTAGCCAGTGCTGAACCGATCAATGCCTTTTGACTCTTTTCACCAAAACTGTACTCCCCTTGGGTGATGAAATCATTCAGTTCTCCGAAATTCTGTTCATTTGAAAGAGAGATGCCTTTGAGGACTGCCCCAAGAGACTTGTGTGCGGTAGCGATGAGACCTTCTTTTTCCAAACGCACGGAGTAAGCGTCTATAGCTTCTATCTTGGAAAAAGCCTCTATATAGTTTGAAATAGGCGTGAGTCTGTACTCCAGTGTTTTATTCAGTCTATACTTTTTGTTGTAGAGAGATATCTCTCCTGAATCACTGCGGATGGTCGTATTGATCAAATGGAGGATCATACCATCATAGAGTCCCTGGAGTCCAAGCAGACCAGTCAGACTCAGTGCGATCATCATAATCACCATCAAAGAACGGGTTTTACGTCTCCAAATACTCAGCCAGGCCAGTACGGTACTCAGTGGATATTTAGACATATCTCATCGCCTCCATTGCCGTGAGTTTATTGACCTTGAAGATCGGGTAGATAATGGCTGCCAGATTGAGTATAAAGATCGTCAGTGCATTCCATGAGATGGTAAAGAGATCAAAGTTCATTGGTATCTCATCACTGACCACACCATACTCTTTATAGGTCTCAGCAATACCCGATATCACGATAGGGTGAAGTTCAAAGTAGTAGGCGATGGATGCACCGATAAGGGTACCCAGAATGATGCTGATCGTAGCAAGTATCAGGATCTCAATGAAAAGCATGCCAAAGATATCTTTGGATGTCAGTCCCAAAGCACGTAACAGTCCTATTTCTCTGGCACGCGTATAGATACTGACATAAGAAAATATCATGATCACAAAAAAGATCACGATAAAGAAGATGGAGATGGAGATATACCCGAAAATAGAATCAACCAGCATCGCCTGTACCAGTGCGGTAAGAAGTGTTTTCCAATTGACCGATTCATACCCTGAAGGGAGTACATTTTGAAGTTTTGTGGTCATTGTATCTATCTTGTCATTATCATGGAAGTAGAGGGTAAAATAACTGGCTATATTTTGACTCATCATCAGGGTGTCCAGATAGGATTTGTTGACAAAAGCGGACTGGGAATCAAATTCGAAAAGGCCTGTTTTAAAGATCCCTTTCACAGTAAAAAGGTCTGCAGCGATGGAGTAATCGACGGAAGATCCCACCATGGCTATCTCGCTGCCTACCTCTGCATCCAAACGCTCTGCAAGTGAAGAGCCGATGTAGATGGCATTGGTATCATTATCATCGAGATAAGCACCTTTGATAAGAGAATCGTTCAATTTACTCAGTGTTTTTTCCCGGGAAGGAATGATCCCTCCAATCAAACTTCCTATGGTCTTTATCTCTCCTGATAGTAGCGCATAGGTCTCAAACCTTGGACTATAGTGTTTGATGGAAGGGTCATTTTTGAGAATAGTATCAATGTGATCTGCATCTTCTATGAGATGATCGTAACCGCCTTCATCTCTATACCCGTCAAGATTCACATGTGCATACCCGGTATAGATCTCCACCGAACTTTTAATGATCTGATGGTGTGAACCATCCATCAGTGCAACATAAGATATGAAGAGAATCGTACTGAAGGTGCTCAAAAGCAGGGTGGTGATACTTCTGCCTTTGGATTTTACAATATTTCTAAAAGCGAGTGAAAAAAGCACGGTCCTACCTTTTACCTTGAATAGCGTTTCAAAGCTTGTTTTGTAAAATACGAAGGATCTATTTTTGTATCAAAGTTGACCTTCTCAAAAATCACCTTCGTACGGTTTTTCTTTTTGTCCGGATCTAGAGGCTGGAGTTCCATGACCATAGGGATCGTGTGTGAACCATGCGCTTCTATTTTGGAGAAGGTCATTATCCTTACTTTTTTCATCATGTCATCGTAAAATATCTCTTTGATGGGGACAGCCTTTTTGAGATCGACATCAATGACGATCTTTCCCCAAACGACTGCGGCATTGGGTTTTGGTATCAGTTCCAAGGTAGCAAAATCACCTTTCTTTGAGAGAAGAGAGGCGCTGTAGTCCTCTTCCAAAGAGCTCTCTTTGACCATATCATCATTGGTGAAGTCACTTCCCATCCAGCTTTGCAGCATCATAGATGGTGGTATCTTGATGGTACGTTCTATCTTGGGAATATACTGCCACATTTGATTGTCGATCTTTAAAAAGGTGATGCCTTTGTCTTTTTTAGGGTAGAGTATTTTGATAAAACTCTTGTCGTTCCCCTCAGACCAGCTCTCTATCTTTACCGTGCGTTTGCCACGCTTAGAGGTAACGATCATACTCATAGTGGAGTACATGTAGTCACCACGGAGATTTTTTTCAAGTTTTTTGATGATGGCTTGGGCTTCGTTAGCGTGTAAAGAGAATGCAATAAAAAGCAGAGAGATGAAGTATTTCATATAAGCCCCTTTTTTTTATTATAGCAAAATTGTAGATAGGTTTATTTTAGTTTGTTGATTCTCTTTGCGTACGCTAAAAACACTATACCTAAAAACACGATGAATGCTGTGACATAGAGTGTAGAATTATAGTTTCCAAAATGATTGATAAGAGCAACACTGTAAAGCGGTGCACCGACTTGACCGATGCCGTAAGCAGAAGTCATGGATCCCATAAGCACCACCGGATTTTTCCCGGCCAGTTGACCGCCGAGATTCAGAAACAGTGCTACAAGGCCTATGAAAGTACTGCCGTATAGTGCACCGCTGAGCAGGTTGAGTATGATGTTGTTACTCCATGCGGGTATGAGAATACCTATGATCTGCAGAGCCATCGCGATGATGATGACATTGACGCTTCCATAGTAATGTGCCCATCTCATCCAAAGGATAGAAGAGGGGATACCTGCAATACCCACAACAAGCCAACCGAGATTTCCATACCCCTCCAATCCTTCAAGAGAATTAATGATGTCCGGTAAAAAAGTACCCTGCACGACAAAACCGACACCTTCTGTGAAATAGGCCAAGATAAGCAGTATGACATAGGGTGAGAATATCGACTTTGAGAGAGGATGTTTTACCGCATCTTTTTTGACCACTTTATCAAAAGAGAGAATATAAAGCGTATAAAAAGTGATGATAAAAGCAAACAGAGATAAAGCCAGCCAGGCATCACTCCATGTACCGTTTTTCAGCACATACTGGCTGAGAAGTTCAGAGATGACTATGGCAAAACCAATACCGCTGAAGTGGATGCCCATAGCCTTTGTTTTATTCTCAAAGTTCAGTTTTACCATGACGATCGCACCACCCACGATAAGGACCATGGCTGAACCAAAACCAGCGATAATCCTTGAGATAAGCCACAATGTTTCATTGGTAGTAGTTGCCAGCACCAGTGTTGTAAGGATACTGAGTATCATACCGATGCGAAAATATTTTACTTTTGTGTTGATATCTTTGATAAAGATAGAAAAAACAGCACCAGTCAGATAGCCTGCAAAATTTGAGGATGCCAAGACACCGGCATAGGTAAGTGACAAGAAGTCTTCAAGCATAGAAGGAAGAAGTGAAGTAAAAGCAAACCTTGCCACACCTACACCTACGACGATAGCGAGTATACCGGCCAGGAGTATAGCAGTATTATGGTTCTTATCAAAAAGAGTTTTTATCATAATGGTCTTTTTTTTCGAATTATAGTCACAGTAGACTTAATTATGAGTCGTAAAAAACGTCAAGTATAAGAGGAAGATATTTCTACTGTATTTACGTGTGTATAGTCTATATGATAGATTTGTAGGTCGGTTTTAATCTTATGTTATAAAAGATAGTTATACAATAATCATTATGCAGAAACAAAAATTCTATGGCTTTTTACGAAAACAGATCTTACTGACAATAGGGTTCTCTTTTATACCCGGTTTTGCATACCTTGGATTGGGCTGGATGAAGGGGGTCCTGATGCCAGCTTTAATCGTGAATGGTTTGGTCATACTGGTATCAGTATGGGGATGGAAGCTTTATAGAGACTTTGAATTTGAAGAGATGGATAAAGAGGAGCTGAAACATTGGTATAGAAAACTGACACTCTTTTTTTATATCATCTTCGGCTTATGGACCCTTGATTTTGTTGTCTATTCAGAAGAGATAGAGAGTAAACTTCATTATATCGCTGTTTGTACGCAAGTAGGTATCTCTATCGTAGCATCCATATTGCTCTTTTCAGAAAGAAAACTTTTTTATCCTATTTTATTGATCCTCATTTTACCTTTGATCGTCTATTCTCTGTTGATAGGAGAATTCTATGGTGATGTGCTTTCTCTCTTCTCTCTAATTTTTTTGGGTGTATTGATCTACGCATCAGACAATAGCTATAACCTGATCCAAAAAGCCTATTATCAGGCACAGCATGATGCATTGACAGGTTTATATAACAGTCGCTATTTTATCAATTATATGGATTATATGATTAAGAGAATTCACGCTTCAAAAAAATGTGCCTATCTTTTGCTTATCGATCTTGATCATTTCAAAACGATCAACGATTCACTGGGGCATGAATTGGGAGATAAAGTACTTCAGGAAGTTTCAAAACGTATTAGAGAGTATTGTGAAGATACGCATACGATCGCCCGTCTTGGAGGAGATGAATTTGCAATCATAAGTGATACATTATATGGTGATGGAACTTGTCAGGAGAGTGCTTACAGTTTTTCTGTGGAATTGTTGGGGATTTTGAAAGAGACCTATGTGGTGGATCGTCATCATCTATATATTAGTGCAAGTATCGGAGTCAATAATCTGGGCGGTTCATCAAAAGAAGCCAGACAATTCATAAAAGAAGCAGATATTGCTATGTATCAGGCAAAAGCACAGGGGCGTGATGGGATCATTTTATTCAATGATGAATTGGCCAAAGAGGTTGAATATCGTCTGGAGATCGAACGAAAACTTTATTTTGCTTTGGAACATAATGAAATTGAACTGCGCTACCAGCCACAGTTTAACAGGGATCAGAAGATCATTGGTTGTGAAGTACTTGTCCGATGGAACAGTCCAGATCTTGGACTTATCTCTCCGTTTGAATTTGTTTCGATCTCGGAAAAGACAGGGCTGATCATTGAACTGGGAAATTATATTATTGAAGAGGCTTTTAAAACACTTCAGGCATGGGAGATCATGGGCTTAGACCTAAAACAGTTCTCGATCAATATCAGTGTGAGACAATTTTTTCATAGTACTTTTTTAGATGAGGTGAAGCGGCTGTCTGACAAGTATCTCAATGAAGATACAAGAAAAAAGATCATTTTTGAAGTGACAGAGACGATCCTCATTGAAGATGTTTATAGAATCAGTGTCATCATCAATAAACTAAAGCAGTTGGATTTTTCATTTTCCATGGATGACTTTGGTACAGGATACTCCTCGCTCAGTGCGCTACGTGAAATGCCTATAGAAGAGTTGAAAATAGACCGTTCATTTGTGATCCATTTAGGTGAGCGCAAATCGGATGAACTGATGATTACTACGATTCTTTCCCTGGCGAAAATATATGATCTTAAAACGGTAGCAGAAGGTATAGAGACACAAGAACAATTTTTATTTCTATTGGAAAATGGCTGTGATATGTTTCAGGGGTATTATTTCTCAAAACCACTGTCAAAAGATCATTTTGAACTATTTTATAAAGAAAGCTTCTCTAAGAAATTAAGTATATGAAAAATTTATTGACATTTATAATAGCCTGTGATATGATTAAGTATAGTTGAGTCAACTTTAGTTACGAAGCTGGCTCATTAAAGGAGTCAACATGACATCTAACAAAGATATGAAATACTACACAAAAGAAGAGGGTAAAGACAGGATCATCTGTCTGCTCTGTCGCCACTCCTGTAAACTGAAAGAGGGACAGGTCGGTATCTGCGGAATCAACAAAAACGTAGGAGGAGAGCTTGAAACGCTTGTATATGGCCATCCTGTTGCAGTCCATGTGGATCCTGTAGAAAAAAAACCGCTGAATCATGTACTACCAGGCAGTACAGCACTCTCCTTTGGGACAGTTGGATGTAACTTCAAATGTCCGTTCTGTCAAAATTGGGATATCTCCCAGGAGAAAAAAGTCAATGAATCCATCAATGTAAGTCCTGAAGAAATGGTCGAATTGGCCATCTCACATGGTGCAGAATCCATTGCCTACACTTACAATGAACCCACGATCTTCTACCCTTATGCCAAAGATATCGGTGTGATTGCGAAAGCAAAAGGGCTTAAAAACCTTTTTGTCTCTAACGGCTTTGAATCACCAGAGGTCATAGCAGATATGGCAAGCTGGGTGGATGCTGCAAACATCGATCTTAAAAGCTGGGATGATGCCTACTATAGAAAGGTACTCAAAGGCGGGCTCGATGAGGTGAAAGACACACTTAAAAGAATGATAGATGCTGGGATATGGGTCGAGATCACGACACTGCTTATCGAGGGTGAGAACGACAGTGATAAAGACTTGGAAGAGATGGCATCGTACATCGCCAATGACCTTGGTAAACATGTGCCATGGCATTTAAGTGCGTTCCATCCTGATTATAAAATGATGGATCATGAGAGAACAAAAATAGACACACTGATGCGTGCAAAAAAGATAGGTGAAAAAGCAGGACTTTATTATATTTATCTAGGGAATGTACCGGTGCATGCTGATACACACTGTCCGCAATGTGGAACGTTACTCATAGACCGTTCAGGCTATGATGTAACAGTGAATAACTTGGAGAATGGGCACTGTCCGAAGTGTCATAGAGCGATAGAAGGAGTATGGTCATGAGTACACGAGAAGCTTCGGTAGCCGGACAGTTTTACCCATCCAGCCCGGATGAGATACACTCCATGCTGGAACATTATAATCAAATTATTGATGAGCATCTCAAAGAGAAGGATAGTGTGCTACACCTTAAACCAAGAGCGGTCATTGTACCGCATGCAGGATATGTCTACAGTGGTTTTACTGCGAATATCGCATTAAGACTGTTGTCAAATTCAGATGTCAAACGTGTGGTGATCATCGGTCCTAGTCATAGGGTTTACCTCACTGGAACAAGTATTTCTGAATTTGATACCTATCATACACCTCTTGGTGCATTGCTCATCGATAAACCATTGGTATTAGATCTGAAAGAACGGTTTGATATAGGATTTGTACCTGAAGCCCACCATGAGCACAGTACAGAAGTACAGGTCCCTTTTGTCAAAACCTATACACCGGATGTGTCCGTGGTCGAGTTGGTCTATGGTGATGAATCACCACAAAAGCTGGCAGAGGTCATCGAGTATCTTCTGGATGATCCTGAGACTGCAGTCGTGATCAGTACGGACTTAAGCCACTATTATGATATCAAAAAAGCCAATGCACTTGACAGTATCTGTTTGGATGCGGTGGAGAAACTGAGCACTGCTGAATTGCATGAAGGATGTGAAGCCTGTGGTAAGATCGGTGTAGAGGCGATGTTGCTTGCAGCAAAAAAGAACGGGTTAAGATCTGTGCTGTTGGATTATCGTACGAGTGCGGATGCCAGCGGAGATGAATCACAGGTTGTAGGGTATATGAGTGCAGCATTTGTGGAGCAGTAGATGAAGAAGATGGATAGACTCGTGGATAGTATGATCTCCTCGAATATGTTGAAAAGTCCACTGATCATTGATGCCTTTAGAACGATCGATAGAAAATACTTTGTACCTGAAGAATATGAAGATGAAGCCTACGCAGATATGCCTCTGCCCATAGGAGATTACCAAACCATATCCCAACCTTCCACAGTAGCCTTCATGTTGGAACGTCTTGACCCCCAGGATGGGAACACGGTGTTGGACATTGGTTCGGGGTCAGGATGGACCACAGCACTTCTTTGTTATATGGTAGGAAATAAAGGCAGTGTGATCGGGCTTGAAAGGATCAGTATATTGGTGGAGCAAGGAAGAGAAAACCTTTCCAAGTTTGGTTTTAATAGTCATTGTCACATAGAAAGGGCAGGAGATACGCTTGGCCTGCCGGGAAAACAGTTTGACAGGATACTGGTCTCTGCTTCAGCTGATGAAACTCCGGAAGAACTTTTTTTACAATTAAAAATAGGTGGTATCCTGGTGATACCTATAGGAGAGTCTATTTTTAAATTTACAAAGACTTCAGAAACAAAGATTGAAAAAGAAGAGTTTTACGGATTTGTGTTTGTACCGTTGATCTACTGACTTTTACAGGCTCAATATATACATACATTTTTTGTGTATCAAAATGGACAGATGATTAGATGCAACTCTCTGTATGTACACGTTTTTCATGATATGCATCCTTGATAATATCTATACCACCACGAATGACTATGATTGAAATAATCATACCAACAATCAGATCTGGTAATCTTGTCTCTAAAAGATATACAAATCCACCACCAATAATAATACCTACATTAGCAATCACATCATTTTTTGAAAATATCCAACTGGCACGCATATGAACCTCACCTTTTTTGTATTTTGAAATCAGGATCAAACAAATAATGTTTGCTACTAGAGCTGCCATCCCAACAAAAATCATCAGGAGTGACTCTGGTTCACTTCCATAAATCAATCGGCGTATAACATCTGCAAAAACCAATACTCCCAATATTACTTGAAAAATACCGCTTAAATGTGCGGCTTTTATTTTTACAAGCGGTGATTTTCCAACTGCATACAGCGCTATACCATAGACTGTTGCATCAGCCAACATATCAAGAGAATCTGCTATGAGGGCAGTTGACTCACTCAAGATGCCAAGTGTAATCTCAGCCATAAACATAAAGGCATTGATACTCAAGAGGATTTTTAATACCTTGCCTTCTAAACGATGATTGATTTCCGTGTCAGATCTACAACTTGCTATTTTTATTCCTTCTATCTATGATTGACAACAAGAATCTGAATCTTTCTGCATGGGAGGACAGGGGACTGAACCGTATGAACAAAAGACACAGCAATCACCCTTTTTAGGCTTAAGAATTGCACCGCAATTCTCACACTCATAAAACCATTGACACGCATCTGTTGGCATGATTTCTATTTTTTTATAACCACATTTAGAACATGTGATCTCAGATTCTAAAATAAGTTCTTTTTTCACTGAATCTCTATTCATTTTTAAAAATATTCTCCTCGTCTGCATATGTAATAGAGGAACACAAAACATCCCAGTAAGATGGACAGGTAGAGCTTCGTTAGGTTTTAAATGCCTCTACATCTCCAGGATGCCTTAACATCTTATTCACACTATCAAGATGCATCTCCTCTTCTACGATCATTTCTCTGGCGTATTCTTCCAATAACACGGAAGTACCACCTTCTGTTAGTTTCAATAATTCGTAGTAGGCATCAAGAGCTGTTTTTTCATGCTCCAGGCTTTCTCGGAGTATATCTCCAATGTCATGCTTCGCTGTTTCAAGTAACTTTCCAATACTGAGTGATGGATGACCACCCAAAAGCGTTACAAGTTCACCAGCCCTATGTGCATGAGTTAAACCTTCTTGCGCATTACTTTTCATCCAATCAACTATAGGTAACCTATTGTAGCCATAAACCATTAAAGAGTAATGGGTATAACGTACAACCCCGGCTAATTCGACCTCCATTATCCTGTTTAAGATCTCAATAGCATTTTTTGTATCTGTATTATTCATTTGTCTATCCTTTCCGTCAGCTTTTATTTTTTTGCATAGGAACAATTTTTAGTAGACCAAGTAAGCACTTGCTTGTTTTATTTGGACACTGTATCCAGAAATCGTATAAATATACAATACTACAATGTAATGAGTGTGTAATGGAAATTCAAATGCTGGTATTATTTACGATTGAAGTAGGGGTATTGCAAAATTACAGTATACGTTTCACCTTGGCCATTAAAAGTGGTGAGATCAAACTTACTGCCAGTACAATGATAAAGAGGTTTCCTCTCATAATATGAAAGACCTCTGAGATATCAGACCATGATTTCCCCATCACATAATAGCCAAAGATGAATTCAAACAGGAGTGTCATTAAAACCCATTGAAGTCCAATAACAAAGTAGGTAAGAGCATGATGTTTTCCAAATAGTGGAAAAGAGACATAGGTAACGATCAATACGATCATGGAGAGTGTGATACCACTCACCGGCACTGCCATATTTGGACCAATCATGCCAACTAAAACATTTTCTCTAAAGATACCGTTGATGATCGCCATGAAAGCTATGATCAACCAGATCATACTTGTTTTCAGAAAAAGATTGACTGTCATATGACACTCCTGAGGCAACATACATACAACCATTATCTCTTATTTTTGCTTTATTTCAGTAGGAAGGTTTTTTGATAGGTAGGTGGGATTATATGCTATAATCTTCCCCATGAATATTACAGAAAACCTACAAAAAGCAAAACAATTACTGGAAGAATCAGATGCACTTTTTATCACTGCAGGTGCAGGGATGGGTGTGGACAGTGGATTGCCTGACTTTAGAGGAGTGGAGGGCTTTTGGAATGCCTATCCAAAGGCCAAAGAGTTGGGGCTTCATTTTGAAGAGATGGCTAATCCGGAGTGGTTTGAGTCTGACCCTCGGTTGGCTTGGGCTTTTTATGGTCATAGATTACACCTTTACCGTGATACAGTACCTCATGAGGGCTTTAGAAAGCTTTTGGAACTATCTAATACTAAAAAATATGGAGCTCATATTTTTACCTCAAATGTAGATGGACAGTTTCAAAAATCTGGTTTCAAAGAGGAGCAGATCATGGAGTGTCACGGTTCCATTCACCATATGCAGTGTATCGATAATTGTCAAGGCATGCTTTGGAGTGCGAATGATACTTTTATAGAGATAGAAGAGGGGTTTAAAGCCAAAGAACCTTTACCTTCCTGTCCTTTCTGTGGGGCTATGGCACGCCCGAATATTTTGATGTTCGGGGATTTTGGTTGGGAGTATGCACGTACCGATGGACAAAGAGAGAGACTAAGTCGTTGGATGGACTCTTTGGAAAAGGAGGGGGTAAAGCTTGCTATCGTAGAGCTAGGGGCAGGAACTGCTGTACCAACGGTCAGAAATACGTCTGAACAGATAGCCAGAAGATTTGATGTTCCTTTGATACGTATCAACCCAAGAGAGAGTTTTGGAGCAGAGATAGGTCTTCCTATGGGTGCCGTTGAAGCATTGAAGAAGATTATTTAGATAATAGAGTATCTTTAAAATGCAGTATTGTTAAGCTCTTCTATGTCACTCATGGTTTGGCTTTGACTCTCTTTTTCTGATTCTTTAGCATTTAGGACCTTTACATCTATCTTTACGTTTGATAGTTCATTGGCTTCCGCCTCTCTGGTTACAGCCTCCACTTTATTTTTGATGGTAGTAGGATCTATTTTGGGAGAAAAAGGTTTTATTTTTGGTTGTCTTTGTGCCTTTTTGAGTGCTTTATGTATCTCGATCAAACCCGTTTCATAACTACATAATTTATCATAGTTCTCCATATCCCGTTCCAACATGGCTATGGTGTAACTTTCTATCATCCTTGTCTTTCGCAGGAGCATTTTTTGTGCATACTTTTCTCTTGCTATTTCCACACCCCGTTTAATTTCGGGAGACAGTGCATTTTCATAGGCTATTTTTGCTTTATTAGTGCCATTACCACTCTTTTTAATATAGAGTTTTTTGGCACCATCTGTGATATGTTTCATGCCAAATGCTTGGCTTACACCATCAAAAATATCCATATAGAGCCCTTGTTTTTTAGGGTTGGATGATGTATTGAGCGGATTGTCCAAGTAGTGCTGACACTGAAGATTTGATTTCATGATAAACTCGCCTATCATGGCATTACGATCTTCTTTTGTAGGTGACACTTTATCAACAGTAGCGATAAACATAGACCTATCTGTATGAAAACCGGCTACTTTGCGCTTTTTTTCCTCAGGTTCTGGCGTATCAGAACCACATCCATTGATAAGCAATAGAATAGATGCTGCTACCATAGTATGGATCTTATTTTTTATCATACATACACTCGCTTGTAATTAATATGATATTATACCATTTCGCTACAATTAATACTTTGATAGACTATCTGGAATTTTATACCTGATAACTATGATTATCTTCAGAATATATAGGCTTGATCAAGCAAAGTGGAAGGTTTGTTATGCGTTGTTTTTCTTGTTCAAAATTAAGTTTTAAGATCATTTGCAAGCAATGTGTAGAACACTTGTTTATACCTACGGTAAGTACTCGAAAAGTAGGAACACTGGATGTCATCAGCTTTTTTAAGTACTCCACACTGGAGACACTGCTACATAGTAAACATAAACCCGAAGGATACCGTATCTACAAAGCTTTGGCCCATATGACCATGAAACCATTTATTGAAGAGTTTGTAGAGTCTGATGAGAGAGCTGTTTATATAGTGGGCATAGATGAATATGTCAAAAGCGGATATTCTCATGTGGCACTGCTCACACAGGCGATGAAGACAAAAACCTCTATCATACAACACAGTGCACTCATGGCACAGAACAGGGTGAACTATTCGGGTAAAAACCTACAGTTCCGTTTGGAAAACCCGAGGGATTTTCTTTATAAAGGTAAGTCAGGTATAGATGTGATATTGGTAGATGATATCATCACAACGGGTATTACACTGCAAGAAGCACAAAAAGTACTGATATCTCACGGAGTCAATGTACTCTTCGCTTTGACTTTAGCTGATGCAGAGGAATCCTGATCTGTTGAATGCAGTAATATCTGTATACTCCTTAAGTGTAGCTAGAATGGTAAACATTATAAAATATGTTAAATTATAAGGTTTTAGAACTATAGGATACAATTTTTATTATAAACCAGTTAAGAATACTTTTCCTACACACTCTTTGCACATTATCGTCTTATACTTTAAGTTAAATCAATAAATAGAATTATCTAAATGTTATAAAATGGTTTAGATGCATGTGTGGCATCTTTAAATCAGATTCTAACACAATGAGGAGAATGTCATGTTTGATAACAAAAAATTTATACAACATACTTCGGGTGGGGGTATGTCGAACCAGGACTGGTGGCCTAACCAGTTGAAACTCGATATTTTGCACCAACACTCTTCACTATCCAATCCTATGGGTGATGATTTCAACTATGCTGAAGCCTTTAATAGTCTTGATCTTGAAGCTGTAAAAAAAGATCTCATTGCAGTGATGACCGACTCTCAGGATTGGTGGCCAGCAGATTTTGGTCACTATGGCCCACTGTTCATACGTATGGCATGGCACAGTGCAGGTACTTACCGTAGTGGTGACGGCCGTGGTGGTGGGGGGAGTGGAAATCAGCGTTTTGCACCCCTTAACAGCTGGCCTGATAATGTCAATCTCGATAAAGCACGTAGATTGATATGGCCAGTGAAGCAAAAGTATGGTCAAAAGATCTCCTGGGCTGACCTGATGATACTTGCAGGTAATGTTGCGATGGAATCCATGGGCTTTAAGACCTTTGGTTACGGAGGTGGACGTGAAGACATTTGGGAACCGGAAAAGGACATTTACTGGGGTATGGAAAGTACCTGGTTGGATGACAAGCGTTATTCCGGTGATCATGAGGAACTTGAAAATCCTCTTGCAGCCGTTCAAATGGGATTGATCTATGTAAACCCTGAAGGTCCCAACGGAAACCCGGATCCTCTTGAAGCAGCCAAGGATATCCGTGAAACCTTTGCCAGAATGGCCATGAACGATGAAGAGACAGTTGCCCTGATAGCGGGGGGACACACTTTTGGAAAATGCCATGGAGCCGGTGATGCAGCCCATGTCGGTCCAGAGCCTGAAGCAGCGGGGATCGAGGAACAGGGACTCGGTTGGAGCAGCAGTTACGGCACAGGAAAAGGTGGTGATACGATCGGTAGCGGACTGGAAGTGACCTGGACCAAGACACCGACACAATGGAGCAGTAACTTCTTAGAAAACCTTTTCGGCTATGAATGGGAACTGACAAAAAGCCCTGCAGGTGCCCATCAGTGGAGAGCGATAAACGCGGAGGATACGATACCGGATGCCCAGGATCCATCAAAACATCATACACCCACCATGTTGACCACAGACCTCTCGCTTCGTTTTGATCCTGTGTACGAAAGGATCTCACGACATTTCTTAGAAAATCCCACTGACTTTCAAGATGCCTATGCCCGTGCATGGTTCAAGTTGACCCACCGTGATATGGGACCGAAGTCACGATATCTGGGTCCTGAAGTACCGGATGAGGATCTCATCTGGCAAGATCCCATTCCTGCTGTGGATCATACTCTGATCGATGATGCAGATATTGCTTTGCTTAAGGCTAAAGTTCTTGATTCCGGACTCTCTGTCTCGGAACTGGTATCAACAGCCTGGGCATCTGCTTCAACCTTCCGTGGTTCTGATAAACGCGGCGGTGGTAACGGTGCACGTATCCGTCTGGCACCCCAGAAAGACTGGGAAGTAAACCAGCCAGATCAACTTTCAAAAGTACTTGCTATACTCCAAGGCATCCAGCACGAGTACACTGAGAGCCAGCCTGGAGACAAGAAGGTTTCACTCGCTGATCTTATCATACTGGCAGGCTGTGCAGGTGTTGAAGAGGCAGTGAAGCGTGCCGGTCATGATGTCACGGTGCCATTTACACCGGGCCGTATGGATGCTTTAGAGGAACAGACTGATGTGACTGCCTTTGATGTACTCGAACCGGTCGCGGATGGTTTCCGTAACTATTTGAAGACACAATTCTCCGTCTCTGCTGAAGAGATGCTTGTAGATCGGGCTCAACTGCTCACGCTAACAGCACCAGAGATGACTGTACTTCTTGGAGGCATGCGTGTTTTGGATACCAATGTTGATCAAGCGCAGCATGGCCTCTTTACTGAGCGTCCAGGGTTGCTGACGAACGATTTTTTCATCAATCTGCTTGATATGGGTACTGTATGGAAGGCAGTTTCAGAGGATAAGGATATCTTTGAAGGGTCTGACCGTGTGACAGGTGAGCCTAAGTGGACTGGGACACGTGTCGATCTGATCTTTGGTTCAAATTCCCAGCTACGTGCCCTGGCTGAAGTCTACGGAAGTTTGGATGCGCGAGAACGTTTTATCCATGACTTTATAGCCGCATGGACCAAGGTGATGAATCTGGATCGGTTCGATCTTGACGCGTAGTTGTGATATAAAGGATGGAGTTATCAGGATATTTCAACTCTAAGTATTGCATGGTACAATCCTTAAAAATACTGAGATCTGTGAAAATGCCATGGGTACTTGTGACAGGTTTTATAAGGATATAGAATGACTTTAGAAGAGATTGAGTTTGAGTTGGAGCTGGCAGGGTTGAGTAGAGAACAACAGGTGAAATTATTATCATTTGTAAAAATGAACGGTTTTGATGCAAAAACTCTCGATAAAAAACTGCAACTTATGGGCTATGAAGCGATCTTCAGTATATATGATGTAGAGGATGATCAAAAGTAGGATTGAACAGAAGTACTGTTTTACTTGTGTATGGCGGGACTTGGAGTATGCTTCATCCCATACAGGTCACCTTACGATCTCTGCATCATTACGTATCAACTCTATGATACCCCCCTCAACATTCAGTGGGGTAAATCCGTTTTTTTCTAAAATACGTGATGCTTTAATGCTTCTACTCCCTGACCGGCAATAGACCATAATAGGTTTGGATCTCACTTTTTCCAGCCTGATAAGACTACTATCAAGTTGTTGAACCGGTATGTTTATAGCATTCTTTAAGTGTTTTTCTTCATACTCTTTGACCGTTCTTACATCAAGCAGTGTAATGTTGCTATCATCGGCTAAACGTACGATAGCCTGTTTGGCATTGATAAACTCAAAGTCTGCGAATATCCAGCCTTTAGAGTATGCAAAAGAGATAAATAAGCCTGCCATTGCGATCCAGTAAAGTATCATTGTAGAAATGAAAAAAATGATAAGTCGTGTGATTCGCATATAACTCCTTTTCTCTAAACATCTTCATAGTCAAGTATATCCAATATGTGTATGTTGTATAAACATAAGTATGTATAATATTTAATCACTATAGAACTGATCTTCGTATCATTTTCATGTATACTTTACTATACTATTTATCTTGTCCTGAAGGAGTAAAAATGATAGGTATAAATCGTCTGAAAGGGCAGGGGAGCCCCTCTACTTTGTTTGCAGCATTTTTGTATTTTGATTTTAGTTTTATGGTCTGGACGATACTTGCACCACTTGCTACAGAGATCACGGACAGCTTGGCCAATTATGGATTTTTAATGACATCTTCCGAGACAGCAACACTTCTTTCGGTGCCCATACTGGTAGGGTCACTATTGCGTGTCGTACTCGGTTTTTTAGTCGGTAAAATCGGTGCTAAAAAGAGTGCTTTGGGAGCACA
Organism: Sulfurovum xiamenensis; assembly: GCF_030347995.1. Taxonomy (NCBI): domain Bacteria; kingdom Pseudomonadati; phylum Campylobacterota; class Epsilonproteobacteria; order Campylobacterales; family Sulfurovaceae; genus Sulfurovum; species Sulfurovum xiamenensis. Next base: position 350,450 of record NZ_JAQIBC010000002.1, on the reverse strand, counting down.
GGTTATTGTCATATTAACCCTGTTTTATGTGACATCATTTGGTGAGCATATCTCTTATGAAGAGTTGTTGTTCGTAGGTGTCGGACTTGGTTTTGCAGGGGCATCCTTTGCGGTGGCTTTACCCCAGGCAGGGCAATGGTATCCACCAAGATTACAAGGGGTTGTACTTGGTATCGCGGGTATAGGAAATATAGGTGTGGTACTTGGTTTTCTTTTTGCACCTAAGATCGCTGAGATCTGGGGATGGAAATCGGTATTTTTTGTAGTTGCAATTTTGTCTCTGCTCATTTTTGTCATGTATGTTTTAATGGCAAAAGATGCGCCCAAAGAAGTGTATGTCCCAAGACCCAAAAATCTCTCTGATTATATAAGGCTCTTAAAAGATAGGGATACATGGTGGTTCAACCTCTTTTATGCTGTGAGTTTTGGCGCTTTTGTAGGATTTGCCATGTATATGAAGGTCTATCTGATGGCGATGTATTCTAATGAGATGGCACTGTTTGGATCAGAAATATTGGGAGAAGAGAACATCCATGTGGTTGCGGGTTATTTTGCAGCATTTTGCATCATGGCTGGTGCGCTGCTTAGACCTGTAGGCGGAGCTGTCGCCGATAGAGTGGGAGGGATCAAGTCACTTTATATTTATTTTTCAAGTGTTACATTGCTTATCTTTATCAATGCCTTTATAGGATTGTCATTTTGGTTTGCGATTTTTGTTATGTTCCTTATTATGGCAAACCTTGGTATGGCAAATGGTGCTCTGTTTCAACTTGTACCACAGAGGTTTTCCAAAGATATAGGTATTATGACCGGTCTCATTGGAGCAGCCGGTGCACTTGGAGGGGTAGGAATTTTAGTAGTACTCGGAGCATCTACAATGATGTTTGGGGATTATACTATAGGGTTCCTGTTTATAGCTGCAAATGCCTTGATCGCTATGGCAGGACTAAGTTTGGTAAAGACTAGATGGCGAACCACATGGGGTGCCAAATCTGGAGGAATCATATGATTCCGAACTGTTTCATAATATTAATATTATGAAAATATAATACTATACTGATGTTGGTTCAATGTATGACCAATGTTTATACATAAAAACTTAGGAAATAAAGGGAGACAATGGAAGTAACAAACACAGAAGTCAATAAATATGTAGATATGGCAATACAGTACGGTACTGAATATGGCATAAAGGTGATCGGTGCTATCGCCATTTTTGTCATTGGTAAATGGGTGGCACATAAAATCTCTGCTTTCATTAAAAAACTTATGGAGCGCGGAGAGATCGATACGACGCTCAGTGCATTTATAGCAAGTGTCATCGATATACTTCTGCTGATTGTAGTGGTCTTAGCCGCGATCAATAATCTAGGTGTCGATACCACCTCGTTCATAGCGATATTGGGTGCGGCCGGTTTGGCTATAGGTTTGGCACTTCAGGGTACATTTGGAAATATCGGTGCGGGTGTGATCTTGATACTGTTCCGTCCTTTTGAAGTAGGGAACTTCGTTACCGTAGCAGGGGAGAGCGGCACAGTGGAGGCTATCACACTATTCAATACAACACTTTTAACACCGGACAATAAGGTCATTTTAATTCCAAACAGTGCGGTTGCTTCAGGGAATATCACGAATTTTTCCAAAAAAGAAGAACGCCGTGTTGATTTTGTATTTGGTATAGGTTATGATGATGATCTAAAACTGGCAAAGGCAACCCTACAAGAGATCATTGATGCGGACACACGTATATTGAAGGATCGCGCAAGTTTTATAGGTGTAGGTGAGCTTGGAGACAGTTCTGTGAACTTTACGGTACGTATATGGGTCAAAGCTGCAGATTACTGGGGTGTACATTTTGATACCATTGAAAAGGTAAAACTTACATTTGATGAAAAAGGTATCTCTATCCCTTACCCGCAAATGGATATTCACACACATGTGGCAAACGCTTAGATACTATCTTGATCATTTAAAAAATCAAACCTTATAGAATTATATATTTTATAAGGTTTTCTCTTCACACTAGTTTCACACTTCTATTTTATACTTCATCTGAATTTGGATAAAGCGTTTCTGATTTGAATATCAGATAAGCATTACAAAAAAATTAAAAGGATTTATAATGAAAAAATTAACAGCAATCTTACTTCTAACAATCGGTTTAGCTTCAAGCGCTATGGCACATCATCCTGCACCAGTAGATCAAGCTGGCTCAGGAATACCAGATAATTCTGGACACTGGGATGCATTTCTTGGTGGTCTCTAGTTCATTATATTAATATATTTTGGATAAAAAAAGCAAGGCGTATCCTAAGTTTGGGATATGCCTTTTTTTATTTCTTCGATCAAAACACCAATTTTTAAACTAATTTTTTTTGTTGCACCAGAACCTCATAAAGTTATATATTTTATAAGGTTTTGAGAACAAGACATATTGTCTTGTCCTATATTTATCACACTAATTCGCTTCTAACGATTTGAACCGCTTTAACCATATTACTTAGGCTAGGTTTTACTTCTTCCCACTTTCGTGTTTTTAGTCCACAGTCTGGATTGATCCAAAGCTGCTCTTTTGGAAGAACTTCAAGTAGTAGTTTGATCTGTTGTACGATTTCTTCAACACTAGGTACTCTTGGAGAGTGGATATCATATACACCTGGTCCAACTTCTTGCTTGTAGCCGACTTGTTTAAAGATTTTAAGCAGTTCATTGCCGCTTCTGGCTGTCTCTATCGAAATGACATCAGCATCCATCGCTTCAATGGTTTTGATGATATCATTGAATTCACTATAACACATATGTGTATGTATCTGTGTTTCTTCTTTTGCAGTGCTTACGGCAATTTTGAAGTCTCTGACTGCCCACGCTTCATACGTCTTTATATCCGCTTCTCTTAACGGGTATCCCTCTTTAAATGCCGCTTCATCAACTTGTATGATTTGAATGCCTGCATTTTGCAGGTCATCTATCTCATCACTTAAGGCCACAGCGATTTGCTTGGAAACTTCATCTCTTGGTTTATCATCCCTTACAAAAGACCAGTTGAGTATGGTAACGGGACCGGTTAACATTCCTTTCATGATTTTTTCTGTTTTACTTTGGGCATATTTCATCCATTCCACAGTCATGGGTTTTGGTCTGCTGATATCTCCGTAGATAAATGGTGGCTTTACACATCTGCTCCCATAGCTTTGTACCCAGCCATTTTGGCTAAATCCATATCCTTGGAGCTGCTCGCCAAAATATTCAACCATATCATTTCTTTCAGGCTCTCCATGGACTAATATATCAAGACCACACGCTTCCTGAAATGCCACACAGTCATCAATATAGGCTTTCATCTGCTGTTCATAGTCTTCTTTTGAAATGAGCCCGTTCTTAAACGCTTGTCTGGCCTTTCTCACTTCAGGTGTTTGAGGGAATGAACCTATCGTTGTTGTTGCCAGTTCTCTATAGCCTAAAATTTCTTTTTGAATTTTGATCCTTTCTTCATACTGACCGTCTCTGGTAAATTTATTAAAGTTGGCTACTTTGTTTTGTACATTTTTGTCATGTATAACAGTAGAGGTTTTTCTGTGTTTATTGGCTTGAGTATTGTTTTCCAGAACTACCTTTTCATGGTTGTTCAGACTCTCTTCCCCCTCAAAAAATAGTTTGGATATCAAAGAAACTTCATCCAGTTTTTCAACGGCATAGCTCAACCAGTTCTTAATCTCTCTATCCATTTTTTCTTCATACTTCAGTGTAAATGGCGTATGCAAAAGAGAACAAGAAGATGAAACAAACAGTTGTTCTTTTGGTACAACTTTTGCAATGTCCTCCAAAAGCTCTAGCGTACGCTTTATATCATTTTTCCAGATGTTTCTACCATCTACTACGCCTGCAATCAATTTTTTATCACTGTTGGCAATACGCGCTAAAGACTCCTTGTTTTTCTCTCCATACAAAAAGTCCAGTCCAAGCCCCCAGATCGGTGTATTGACCAAAATTCTAGTTGCTTCATTTGAGTGTTCAAAGTAAGTAGTCACAATGATTTTAATCGACTCAGAGATAGTCGAAAGCGCGTCATAGGTAGGTTTGATCAGGCTTAAAACTTTTGGGTCATTATCCTTTACAAAGATAGGTTCATCTATCTGTACGGTAATCTCATCATCAAGTGTAGCGATCTCTTTGAGCAATGATTCATAGATCGGTAACACTTTTGAGTGCAGCATATACGTATCTCCCCTGTCTACCCTTTTTGAGAGCCCCAGGAATGTGATCGGTCCGATAAGGTTAATCTTGGTCTTAATACCTTGTGCCTTTGCCTCTTTATATTCATTGATTATCTTCTCGCTGTTAAGTCGGTACTCATCTTCAAGGCTGAGTTCTGGCACGATGTAGTGATAATTGGTATTAAACCATTTGGTCATTTCCATGGCCACACTCTCTTTATTCCCTCTAGCCATAGAGAAATACTGCGTTTCGTTCGCTAGATCGCTGAACCTTTTTGGCATGGCACTCAGCATAATCGCCGTATCCAACATTGTGTCATAGTAACTGAAATCATTCGAACTGATATACTTTATACCCGCCTCTTTTTGATAATTCCAGTGTCTTTTTTTTAGTTCCTTTGCGACATTTTCAACTTCATTGAATGAACATTTCTGTGCCCAAAAACTCTCAAGTATTCTTTTTAATTCTCTTTGTTCTCCAATTCTTGGAAAACCTGTAATATAGCTTTTTTTTGACATTACTCTATCCTTTGGTTATGTGTTATTGTGTATTGATATTAGATGTATTGGAAATTAAAAAGTAATGTAAGGAGGATGTACTCCGGTCCTTCTAAATGCGAACCAGGTCGTATAGTAGGGACATCGCGGAATATAATGATTGATCTTTAAAATGATTCTGGTTCTTAACTTATAAAAGCAGTTACAATGGCAAGACTTTGCATTTGTAATAAGGAATAAGTTTAAGAGCTCGGTTGGAGGATCATTTTCATCCGCTTCCGTTGCTTCTTTTGGAGTCATATTGACTAAAAGATGGTCGATCTTGATGGTTTGACTTTCAATTTTACGCTGAACAGTATGTGCCAAGATGGATGCTAGTGTAAAATAGCGTTTCCCAAACCCTTTAGGTGACTTCACTTTTGCCCTCAATTTTTTAAATATTTATGAAATCATATCGTAAATACTATATACAAATGATAAAGTAATGCCTCTACACAAATCAAGTAAAAAATATCAATAAAGATCATTATCAAACTTACTCTCAAAGAAAATAGTCAATAACCTTATAATCTAACATATTTTATAACGTTTTTCGCTATAGCGGCGTTTGCGAGCCATGAAATCATACCCTTCGATAGAAAACCTTATAAAATGTTCTATATAGGAGGTTTTATAATGAAAACTATAAAAGAAAGCATAAGCTCAAAAGAGTTTAAAAAACTAATGATTTACACTAGAGGTAGAGAGGATCTAAGACGAAATACAAAAAAGAATTTGCTTAGAACATTTGTCTTTTTGTATTACACAGGTGCCAGATTAAATGAGCTTCAAACACTTAAAATTAAAGATGTAAAAAAATTACTCGAAAAAGGTGAATTGTTTCTGTTTACACAAAAGACAAATTCCCAAAGGAAACTATACTTATCTCCTCGCTTCAAACATGATTTGATAAATCTTGAATTTGAAGACGATGGAGAATGCAACTTAATACAACGTGCAGGTCATCCAAAAAGTTCAATGCATCCTTTAAGCTATATTACTATAGTTAATAAGTTCATAAAAGACACTTTGGGACCAAACTATACATCTCATAGCTTTAGGCAAGGATTATTGACTGAAATGGCATCTAAGGGCATTAATGTTCAGATCATGGCAAAGTTTGTTGGACACAGCTCTTTTAAGACAACACTAAACTATGTCAAACCAACAGATGAGATGGTTATGTCTTCACTTGTTAGATAGTAAGATTATAATTTTTAGATACTCTAATCCTCATCATAAGGTTTAAACTCTCCATATTCTATTGGATATGGAGATGGGTATTTGTCAACGATTTTTTTAACGTCATCGACATATTCATCATCTTTTAGCCAACCACCTACGATGAATACTTTTCTTTTTAAATGTCTCATAATCATTACATCAGCAAATCTTCCATTGTCATGTAGCTCAGGATAAACCAACTTTAAATACTCTTGGTGTTCTCTCTGATATTGTCCAGCTTTAGTTTTAAACCAGCGTTTTTCACTTATAGCATCTTGAATATCTTCAATCTCCATTTGAAACTCATATTTAAGTGATCGAGGTGCTTGCTTTTTTAAGTCTTTTAGCAATTGCTTCTTATTTGTAAGAATTTCAATAGAATCCTCTTCTGAATATCCTTTGAATTTTATGAGATCTTTAAAAAGAACAATTAATTTATCAACCTCTTTAGTAATTAGTGAAGGTTTAGTCTCTCCAGTATCATGCTGTACTTCATAAATAAAGTCATTGTTTATGATTATTGCATCACCTAAATCATTTGAAGCAATCGGTATCCATTTTTGTTCATCCCAACCAGTCCAAGTTTTAGCATTATATAGCTCTTTCCCTTCTTTTAATGTTGAAAAAAAAGTCCAATTAACAACGGGGATGGTTTTTCTTTTAAAGCTGCTAAAGATGTTTAACAATTTTATTCTCCATTAATCTATTACTTTTAATTTAACTTGAGCACCATCGGGAAGATCTTTAATCTGTTTTCCAACATCTCCAGAATATCTAATAATCTCCACAAGAGGAGCAGTTTTTATATTATCAATTCCATATTCACCACCGAGTGCCCCAGGAATAACCAAATAATATTTTTTACCTTCTTCTAACGGTCCCAACTTGTCTTGTGCTACATCTACCAATGCCCTCATATACCAATCTTCTAAAAACTCTTGATCTTTAGATAAAGTATCAAGTTCTTCTTGGTTCTGTGCCACAATCTCACAATAAACATCTTCTGGGCATAAGCGCCAAAATTTACCATCAGTATCTTTAATCATCAGGTTGCCAAAGTCATTCTCTCCAATGACCTCTACAGGGTTGATGCCTATCCAGCCCCAAGATTCTTTAATTTCTTCTACAATGTTCATGTTTTGATTGCGTCCAACTATTTATTTTCTCTTACGATATTTAGAGAGAGTATAGCAAAAATATACTCTCTCCAAAACCTTATAAAATATGTTAGATTATAAGGTTTTCCATTTTTCAGCAACCCACATTCTAATTGTTCGTTTATTTGAAAAATACAAGCTATTGTTTATATAATGTTTGTTAAATAAATAGTTATCTATCTAATTGGGGGAAGTATTGGATATATTTGTAGTATCTTTTTTTGTAGTTATTTCGTTTTTTATCGCTAAATTTTTTTCAAAAGAAAAAAACTCTTTGTCAATCAAAGATCAGAGAAATACTAAAGTCATAACAAATAAACATGGAAATGTTTTTTATCAAATTAATGAAGAAAATATTTATAGTGGCAAAGTAAAATCAATCATAATTGCTCTAGAAAGCCCCACTGAAGCTAACTTTACAATTAGAAAAAAGACTTGGATTGAATCAGTTCTTGTCAAACTACACATCTTGAATATTTTTAAAACCAAAAATAGCAAGCTTGACGAAAACATCATTTGTATGTCCGATGAAGAACTACTTCAGGAAAGGCTGTTAAACCCTGCACTCCAAAACGCTCTTCTATCTCTGTTTGAACAAAAATTTCAATATGCAGTTAAAAACATTGAAATTTCAAACGAAGAAAAAATGTTTTTTATCAAATTCAATCTAAAATTAAAATTCAAAAGAAAAGCACTTGATATGGGCTATTTTCTTGATATCTTCAATCAGAATATTTACAGAATCATTGAGCTTTTAGATCTGAAGCCTATTACCAATAAAACAGAAATCAAGTTATATGAAAAACTCATATCAATAAAATTTCTTCTATTCTTCATTGCTTTGATGAGTTTTTTTCTTACTATTACAGAAAGTCATAAAATTTACCCCTCTGTAATAGACTCATCAAAATATATATTATATTCAAGTATCGCAAGTTTAGTTTTTGCATCTTGTATTTTTTATAGGATATTTAAGATAACTAAAAATAGCTCTAAACGACTACAAATTTCTTTAAGATATTTTATTTTCTCAATAATATCTAGTATTCTTCTACTTGGATTGATAATCAAATACAGTAATACAATTTTAGATAAGAGCCAACCGAATATGGTTGTTTATAAGGTGTCAGGAAAATTTGTAAGAGCCCGGTACAGGTGTTATTTTGACGTGGCTAATGAAAATGCTAAAATCGATGTCAGAGTCCCTCGTATTTTATACAATCAAAAACAAAAAGGTGATTATGTGAAACTACATATAAAGAATGGGTTTTTGGGAATATCTTGGGTAAGTAATGTTGAGTAATATAGACAATAATCAAAAATCCGTAGACGGCTTTTTGATTCCCTATTTCAAACTTTAATTCTATATATAATTGAAAACCTTATAAAATATATAACTTTATAAGGTTTTCTATAGGAGGTTACATATCGTTGATTAATTGATTGCCATGACATGACAGATGAGATATTGTTCCTGAAACAACAACAGGTTGGAGTTCTTTGAAAAGTTCACCGTCTTTATTTTCAAATACTGAAGTAATTATTCCATCTTTTTTCATTTCAATAAATATTTCGTAATCAATAATTTGATTTTTTGGAATATTAAATATAGCTACTGCTGATCGTGGATTTGCATCTTGAAAAATTGATATAGATTTATAATATGTATCTGACTTTATATGTATTGGAATACTTGAATAAAATCTACAAATCTGTTCTTTAATGATTTTTGTTTTTATATTTGACACACCATAAAGTTCTTTAATGGCAGAGTCAACAGTAGAAGCTTTCCAAACGGCATTGTTATCCAATTTTGTTTCTATTTTAGAAGTATGTATTTTTGACATCTTTCTACTTTTATGAATTGTAAAATTTTGCTGTTCTTGTTTGCCTGTATTATGAGTAAGAACTACATCAAAAGTGTCTTTTTTTGTTAAATTTTTAAACTTAAATTTAATAGTTGGCTTTCTCCTAACAAACGGACTAGCTAAAAAGTCAAATACATTTGTGCCACCAACAGATGCAGTAATGTTGGAAATAAAATCTTCTTCTATCATTGGACTATTTAATCTCATTTTTACGCTGACCACATCATTTTTTTGCTTGCTTTTTATTGTATCAATTGTATTTTCAGCAGATAAAATAAAAGGAATTAACAATAAAACCAATACACTTAAATATCTATTCATTCATTTCCTTATTTTGTAATGTAATCAAACAAGAAAGTTAAACCCAATAGAGGTAGTCCAATCATAAAACTTATATTTCGAACTTTTGTCGCATAGTATTTAAACCAGTTATCCCTAATAAACATTTGTTCATCAGATGTACGAGTTGCCTCAGATTTCAAAGAAATAATTCGATATTTTTCTTTATTCTCTTTATTAATATGGCACCCAGTTCCAATAATTTGTGAAGCTAATAATAAAAGACCCAGTCCTATAAACAAAACCCCTATTTGTCCCAGATACATAATCTACCCCATCTTTTTTTCATTTTATAGCAAAAAGTATAACTAAGGTTATCTACCTTTAAACTTTTTTATGAAAACCTTATAAACTATATAACTTTATAAGGTTTTCTTTCTATGAGTTGATAATGTTATTCGTCTTCTTTGGCAAATTTTTCATAAAAAAATGCCACAATGGCTTCTCTGCATCTGATATACTCAGGATCATGTTGAAGTTCAACTCTGTTTCTTGGACGCTCCAGATTTACTTCGAGTATCTCTCCGATAGTCGCTGCAGGGCCATTGGTCATCATGACAACTCTATCACTGAGCAGTACGGCTTCATCTATGTCATGTGTCATGATGATCATGGTTGTATTCACAGTTTGCTGTATATGCATTAAAAGTTCTTGCAGCGTTGTTCTTGTTAACGAGTCAATCGCTGCAAAAGGTTCATCCATCAGTAAAACATCGGGTTCGATAGAAAGCGCTCTTGCGATATCTGCACGCTGGTTCATACCTTCGGAGATATCACAGGGAAGTTTATCTTTAGCCGCATCCAAGTTTACCATGGAGACAAAATTTTCTACACGTTCACGTAAGGTGAGGGCATCAAGTTTAGGCATTATTTTTCTAATGGCCATCTCTATATTTTCATATACGCTTAACCATGGAAGTAAAGAGCCATGCTGAAATACGACTGCTCTGTCCGGTCCCGGTTCACTCACTGCATTTCCATTTAGAATAATCTCACCTTGAGACTGTTTCTCAAGTCCCAAGATGATATTCAGTAATGTTGATTTACCGCATCCTTTGTGTCCAATGATAGAAATGATTTCATTTTTTTTAATGTCTAAATTGACATCGGTCAATGCAATATACGCTTCTTTCCCAGACGTAGGAAATCTTTTTTCAATATTTTTTAAACTTAGAAATTCACTCATGATGCTCTACCTTTTTTTGTGTAATCAAAGAAATCAGATACTTTTCTCATCATGAGATCTAAAATAAACCCGATGATACTAACAAGGAACATACCAATAATGACATGACTATAAGCAAGGTCATCGTATGCATTCCAGATCCATGTTCCTATACCAATCCCACCGGCCAACATTTCAGCACCAATGATCACTAACCATGAAAGTCCCAGTGAGAGTCTCATACCGGAAAAGATGTATGGTACAGCAACAGGAAGTATGATCTGTACGACTTTTTCAAGTGCATTAAATCTTAAGACCCTGGCCACATTCATATAATTTTCACTTACACTGCGTACACCCAAGACCGTATAGATCATGACCGGCCATAGTGAGGTAAGGAAAATGGTTGAGATCACTGTCATATTACTATCTTTGAAGATAAAAAGTAACAGGGGTAACCATGCCAATGGGGATACAGGCTTTAATAGATGAATAATAGGATCAAAGGCATATTGAAGATTTTTGCTCATACCTATGTGTAAGCCCAATGGGATCCCTATGATCAGTGAAAGTGCAAATCCACCAAAAACCTTTTTAAGCGATGCTAAGAGATGCCAAAAGATCCCTTTATCCTCTTCACTATCTATATAAAAAGGGTTAGCAAATATACCATCGATTTCATCTCCTTCAGCATCTTCCCCACCAAAAGCTGCTAGATAGGTATTGGCAGGAGTTGGGAATCCGTCCACCACACTTGCGATGCCACTCCATATACCCCAGATCGTGCTCAATACCAATAGTGGTAATATGATCTTTTTTATAAGCTCATATTTCATCTTTTCTCCTTTAATGTGCACGTTTAAAAAAACTATAGTTTTTTGACATAGTTATACTTTCATATGGGTCCACCCCTATGACATATGGAGATCTTTAAGAGTTAATACCTTTGTATTTACAGGTACCTGAAGTGAGATAAGGAGATTACATTGTATTCAAAAAAGGAGGATTTAATTCACTTCAGGCACTTGTAAATACAGAACATTATGCTTTGTATTTACATTTTTTTAGTGACAAATGTAGGATTTTTAAATTCAGCCGGTCCATGAGTACAAATATACTCTGGCTGTTTGGTTTTAACTATCCCTCTATTTGTTTTAGATAACTCTTTTTAAATTCCTTTTAACTATGTGTGATTCAAGTATAACAGCAATGGAGTAGTTTATATATCTACTGTTGATTAAATTTTAATCAACAGTCTAGAAATGATCCTGAGTATTTCTGTAGATAGTAAGACGTAGTATGAGTTTGCTATAATAAACAGATGAATACATCCATATACACTATCTCATTTCTCAATCTTTTGTGGGTGATGATCCCCGTTGCTATAGTGATCGTGATCTATATACGTTGGACTCAGGATAAGGTTACGCTTTTTTATGCACTTTTCAGGATGTTGATACAGTTGATACTGATAGGATATGTGTTGACCTATATCTTTAATGTGGATTCTCCGTATCTCGTACTATTGATACTTTCGGTTATGCTTATTGCTGCAAGTATCATCTCTATGCGGCCTCTTGAAAAACGGCAAAACAAATTCTATCTTTACGCTTTTCTTTCTATATGTATTGGTAGTATTTTTACACTGTTGATGGTTGTGTTTGGTGTACTGAGTCTTGATTCTTGGTATGAACCCAGATATATTATTCCGCTTGCTGGGATGATCTTTGCAAATGCGATGAATGCTGTAAGTATTGCTGCTGAAAGAGTTGAAAGCGAGATCAATAGGGGAAATGCTTATATCAATGCCCGGGTCATATCTTTTAAGGCAGCACTGATTCCTAGGATCAATATGCTTTTTGCCGTGGGTCTTGTATCTTTGCCTGGCATGATGACAGGTCAGATACTATCAGGGGTCGATCCTTTGATAGCTGTACGGTATCAGATCATGGTCATGCTGATGATCTTAGGTTCTGCGGGTATATCTGTAGTGATCTATTTGATGCTTTTGAAAAAAAGATACTCTTAAATAAAGAGGATTAAATATTTAATCCTTGATAGTCTTCCAATAGATAACAGAGGCAATCTTGTACAATAATTTTTTTATCCAGAGTGATCATCGCCGGCATGAGCGATTTTTTAAGAGAGATAGAACCGTTATTGTTGGATATCAATTCATCTGTTAGATCCGTCCCATCTTCTGCTGTAGCGATAAGGGGTCTCTCCAGGGTGGTATGTGCAAAAACCTCTGAGATGTTAAGCTGGGTGAAGTTGTGACGGTCAAAGTTGGCTACCAGCGTGAGATCAAAACTTCCCTCTTCATCTTCAAAGCCAAATTTGACACCTTCGGCTATTTTAAGCACGGCACTGTTCTGTACCAATTGTAGATCATGAGAAGGAAGGGCTTTATCGGGGAAATGGTCCATATGCATCAGATCATCAATCAGGGCCACGGCTTTGTCTATCCCAAGCTGATTGCCGGGAGTAGAACACTCGAGGGTAATAGCAGGACAGATATCATCAAAGGCCATCGTTGAGACCCCTTTGGGTGTATGGAATACCATCGCAATATGGTTAAAAAAGCTGCTTAAGTACTTGTTCTTCTCATTGACAACGGAGATACAGCCATAAGGCGGGTTTTTCCCTGTATTATTGTGCAGATCAATGGCTGCGAAGAGTTCATCCTCTGTGATCTTCTGCATCACTTGGGCAATAAGTTTTGCTGTAGGTGCATCTGGTTCAGTCGTTCCCGGCCAGCCGCGGTTAAAGTCCAGTTCATGATCAAGTCTACGAACTCCTTGTGATGCTGCTTCTATATTTCCCACAAAAAGCCAGATCGATCTTGGTAGAGTATATCCCTGTGGATCTTTGTACTTTTTGAGGATCTCCTGCATGATCATCAAGCCACTGAACTCATTTCCATGAAGCAGTATAGATATAAACAGGGCAGGGGCTTTATGACCTTTTAGATTTACTAGTGTAGGTCTGTCGAATACTTGTTTAATATCCCGGTAGGAAATATCTAAAAATGCATCGGGTAGTTTGTTCACTATGTTCAGCTTGTTCATCTATAGACCCCACTTATGTACGGGAATATTTTGCTCAGAGTTTTTCATATAATCCTCCATAAGTTTTGGTATGCTGTTATATTTTTTAAAGTGTTCAAGTTGCCATACAGCTCCATTTTGTCCACAGGAGGTTCTCTGTTTGATGATATCCAGATATCCGTCGGCTTTATCTATGCCTAAAACATCAAGCCCCATTTTAGTCATCTTCAATCCATCGTTTAAGATCCACTCTTTCAAAGAAATTTTCTGTGCATTTACAGGTTCATGAAATTTCGTTTGTAATCCTTTCTTTGCTACAGAGTAAAAATCATCTTTTACTGTTTCAAAAGGTATTTTTGTAAGGTTGATCTTTGACTTTACCAAGCCATGGATGAGACCTATAAAGAACCATAGGTTTACTTCTGTATCTATCAGTGTCGGTCCAGAGGGAAGTACACGAAGTTCAAGTCTGAGAGTATGTCTACCATCCTTGTCCTTGCCTAATATAGGACGGATCCATCTCCAGATCGTCCCATTATGGAGATTGAAATGGTGGAGGTCACTTGCAGGTTGGTTTTTTACATCGGCAAAAATAATTTTAAACATTTTGTTCTGTTCAAACAGCTCTTGCCAAGAATCTATATACCCATGTGCAAAATGTACTCTCCTCTCTTCACCATGCTCTCTTCTCTCTTTGTCTCTTGTATCGACAGATTGTTCAAAGATGGTGATACGAGATTCATGCCAGGCCCTTTTCCCCAGCACCAAAGGAGAGTTTGCCCCGAACCCTACCAGTACAACAGAGGCAAGCAGTGCAGCATGATAATATGCGACTGCTTTATCAAAAGGGATCTGTAGATGGATCTGTAGAGATGTTCCGAGTGCTTCAAACATCACATCATCTTTTTGCAAAGAGACTTCATCCTCTCCATGAAACAGGATCTTGACACTTTCATGTCTTAACTCTTTAATACGTTGGGATACCAGGGTATATCTATGCATATCAGATTGGTACAACTCTTTGTTGAAGTGTTCAAGCCTCAGACTTGGAAGCACTCCAAAAAGCCCGATCTTCGCATCAAATTTTTTGGCAGCGTTTTGAGCCTGTTCCCAAAGTGCAACAAGGTCATTGTTTAACGCTTCAGGCGCCCCGGAACCAAGCTCAAAAACATGACCATTGATCTCCATATCATATTTTGCAAGTTCATTGGTAAAAAGAGGGGAGTCTATCGTTTCAAGTATGTTTTTATTGATAGGGTTGGGCTGGTTGTCATTGGTAAGTAGACACACTTCAAGTTCATACCCTATACGGTACGCATTGGAAAAAACTTCGCAACCTTTATCAAAAAGAGTTTTTACATATGCAAACTCAGCATCCAATGCTTTTTGAAAGGCTATAAAATCTTTTTCAGTAAACTCTCTGTGGCTTATCTCACTACCCATTGGATACCTTGTTGTGGATTAACTTCTATAAGTATAACAGAAACAACCCGAATGAAGTAGGGGAGGATGAAAAATATTTTTCTTTCTCATACTTCTTACAGCACTTGAAAATGAAAACATACATAAGTAGGAAGCAGCGTTTCATACTGAATAATGACAAATAAGTGATGAGATCCATATGTTAGATATTGATTAATATTAACAATATTATTCTTGTAGTAACTTATTTTATGTTCTAGTATATTAAAAAATATATTATGACTTAAATAATGCTATACCCCCTATAAATAGGAATTTGAAAGAGTTATTTAAAAGTTACTACATTTTCTTGACATATGTAGTAACTTTTGTGTACAATAGAATTATAAGGTTTAGAGTTTTACACTTTAGAAAACTCTCTAAGAAAAAAGTTTCATGGAGATCGGAGGAAAAGATGCCAATCAGAACTATCACTGACAAGCACTATAAAGGTGTCAGTGAACTCTATCGTAAATCTGATGGGCAAGTCACAGGTTACTATGTGACCTATAGAGATGCTGATGGCAAACCGATCAAAAAAAGAGTAGATGCTCAGACCAGAGATGAAGCTCTACTTAAACTGATGGAAATTAAACATCAAGTCGACTTAGACAAAAAAGGAAAGAACATGGGTGCAACTCTTTCTCAACCAGATAAAAAAATATTGGCCGATGAAAACAAAAAGAGACAAGTTTCTGCTATATCATCAGGGAAAACGATGCAGGATCACCAAAAAATGATCTCCAGATACAATGATGTTGCTATCGTTTCACTGATCGACATCGTTGCCTTTGATGATATCAATATCCTCTATGGATATGAAACAGGTACACGCATTGTGAGTGAAATGCAAACGATGATCAAAGGTACCCTTCAAGAGATGGAGTCTAAAGAGATATTTAGAACACAGGGTGTTGGGGTATTATCCTACGATATCTATCATGTCTATGCAGATAAACTCTGTTTGTTCATCAAAAATGATCTAAATCATCGTCTGCTTGAATATGTGGTAAAACAGCTTTCCCAAAGTATTGCAAATCATAGGTTCGTTATATCTGACGATAGCCATATTCATCTCAATGCGACGTTTGGTGCAACAAAGGCAGATAGTTCTGTTAGTTTGCTCTATGCGGAAAAAGCACTGCAGGAAGCAAAAAGATCACAAAAGAACTATGTTTTTTATGACAGTTATGCGATTGATAAGAATGAACATATCGTCAATAAGGTCTATGAGACACTGCTTAACAATATTAAACAAGAGACCGTCACACCATATTTTCAGGGGATATTTGATGCGGATGACAACCATGTCCCGAACAAGTTTGAAAGCCTTATGCGACTGATGGACAGTGAAGGGCATGTATTATCCCCAGCGGCATTTATGGAAAAATCAAAAGAGTACCGTTTATATACACAGTTGATGTCTCAAATGATCGAAAAAGTATTTGATGTCATGGATAAACATGATGTTGCCATGACATTGAACCTCTCTTATCTAGATATCAATAACTCTGAACTTTGTCATACTTTGATGCAACAGATCAAACAAAAGAAAGTCGGTAGCCGTTTAACAGTTGAGATCGTAGAGAGTGAACAGATAGAGGATATTGAACAGGTCAATGAATTTATCTTTTCCCTTAAAAAAAAGGGTGTGCTTATCGCGATAGATGATTTTGGCAGTGGCTTCTCGAATTTTGACAATATCGCTAACCTTGATATCGATTTTGTAAAGCTCGATGGTTCATTGGTATCAAAAATAGATGATGAAAAATACAGGATCATTCTAGAGAATATGGTCAAGATCTGCCATGATCTCGGGATCAAAACCATTGCTGAATATATTAGTGATGAAACTATTATGAGACTGGCAAAAAGTATCGGTGTAGATTATCTGCAAGGGTATCATTTGCATAAACCGGAGCATTGGGAGAGTGTTAGCGCAACATTTGGGCCGAAAGGGGGCAACATTGCATAACAATAACGATAAATTGGTACAAATCACTGAAAAAACAAAGCTTAGGGCGTTAAAGCATGACATCATCCTACCTTCTACATATCTTGAGATATTTATGGAAGAGATGAAAAAAATAGATGATCAACAGCAAGAAAAAAGTATTCACAGTGTTGCAGCAGATGAGGATGAGATCATAAACACTATGCAGTCACTGAAACAAATGGAGCAACATTGGTTTGATTCAGGTAGAGACTATATGAAGGAGCTGAATGTTCTGCGGTCTGCTATGGACACTCTGCGTACACAACTCTTTTCAGATGACATTTCGAAGAGTAAAAACCGATTATGGATCTTTAAAGATAAGCTTAATAATAATGAAACATTTAATGATCGCGGATTTTTGATCAGTATCAAGATAACCGATTATGACAGGATCATTAGTGAGTATGATACGAATATAGGGAATAGACTCTTAAAACAGGTCAGTGACTATATGATTGGTTATCTGGACCAGAAGCATTGCCATTATGAGATCGTGCGTTATTCGGAGGATAACTTTCTGATCTTTTTACATGGGTTGAATGAAAATGAAGCAGAAGAACATCTACACAATATGCAAAATGAGATGTCAAATTACAGCTTCAAACACCGTAACAGGGTATTTAACCTGACATTTAACGCTGCACTTATGCACTATATAGAAAATGAATCTTTTGCATCGGTACTGGGTCAGTTAGATGACAAACTTTTTGAAAATAGTTTGTAACCATCTTTGATGGTTACAATATACCTAGAAACATACAAGTAAATAAAAATCACTCCTAACCATTTTCAATTTTTTATTCTTTAAATTAGTCTAATGTATTACTTGAATCACTCTTATTTATAGTTTGTATTGATTAATAATTATACAATATTTTGTATATATAGGATTCATAATAGTAATATAATAATATATATTCAAACAATAAAATAAAGGAAAAGCAATGGTACTCTCAGAAAAAACAGTTGAGATATGTAAAAAAACAGCACCGTTACTAGTAGAATATGGAGAAGATATTACTACGAGAATGTATGAGATCTTGTTTATGAATTATCCTGAGACAAGAGCTCTTTTTCCTGAAGCACTTGAAGCGCAGTACAAAAAACTTGCAGGGGCTATCGTTGCATACGCAGCCAATATAGATAAGCTTCATGTACTAAGTCATACGGTTGATGACATTGCAAAAAGGCATGTAACAAGCAATGTGAAGTCTGAACATTATCCTATGGTGGGTGCTTCTTTGCTACAAGCCATTAAAGATGTGCTGGGTGATGTAGCAAGTAAAGATGTCATTGATGCCTGGAAAGAGGCGTATTTCTTTTTGGGAGATATACTGATAGGAAGAGAAAAAGAGCTCTATGCTTCCAGATAGACTGTCTTTGTCTGTTACGTACTTCAATTGAGCTAATTTTCAATGTATAATGAGTTTTGGCATTTTTAAAGACCATACACATGCAGGTATATTTGACGATGATATCGATAGAACTAGGGATCCTCATCGTCATTGAAGAATGCATCCTCTTCAGCTTGCTCTTTTGCTGCTTGTATCGCATCAAGTTCCGCCTGACTCATCATCATCATTTTCATCTTTTGGACAAACACAGTTCTGTCGGGTAGTTTGGTAAAATAGGCATAGATACCGTATCCCATGACCAGTACCGTGGAGATAAGGATAATCTTTTGAGCTACTGAAAAGGTTTGGATAGGCTCTTTTATCTTCATTTCACATACACCGCCTGGACAGTACTTCGGATCTTTTCCTTTGACCCATTCGAAGATCTTACAGCCCAGGCAGATAGAGAAGGCCGCCTCGAAGAAGAGCAGTGCCATACAGATCAAACACACCAGTGCTTTAAGCGGGTTAGGCTGGAAATCAATGACCAGATAGTAGAACATTGGCCATGCCAGTATAAATCCCAGTACCCATGCAAAACGTTTTTGTGCAGCTCCGACATACTCAGGTCTCTGGTTTTGTACAAAAAAACGTCCGAGCATCAAACTGGGCGCATATCGTGGCTGAATGATACGCATCGTAAAGTCGATAGCAAAAAATGTTACAAAATATTTAGAAAAGACTGCCGTATGCAGCATGATCCCGTTCATTAGTCCAAGAAATGCACCGACAAACAGTATAGCTGCTGCCGCACGTGCTTCTCTTTCATTCAGCATACCTATCTCATATCCTGGTACCTTTTCGCCATAGGCAAAAAACTCTTTTAGATTTATCATATTTTTCTCTCTTTCTTTACGTTTTACATGAGTAGTCATAAAAAATTTATATTAGACCGAGTAAGGCTATCAGTAATACAGGCGGGGTGATCACAAGTCCCACTTTCATATATTCTCCCCAGCCTATTTTTACACCTTTTTGTGCAAGAACATGAAGCCAAAGGAGGGTGGCCAGTGAGCCGATAGGGGTCATTTTAGGACCGAGGTTTGAGCCAAGTATATTGGCATAGACCAACGCTTCATTTCCTGTATATCCTACCTGATTGATGGCGATGTCCATCACCATGATGGTCGGCATATTGTTCATCACAGAGCTGAGACCCGCAGCAAGAAAACCTGTACCTATGACCGCCATGGCTTCACCCTGTGTCTGGAGTGCACTGATCCATGAGGCTACGGTGTCGGTAAGTCCTGCATTTTTAAGTCCGTAGACCACAACATAGAGTCCTATGGAGAACCAAACCACCTGCCAAGGCGCAGCTTTGATGGTCATGAGGGGTTTGGTCGCTTTATAATGGTTTGCTATGGCTAAAAATATCAGTGCTCCGCCAAGTGCAAACACAGAGACGGGAAGGTCATAAAAGTCACCGATAAAGTAACCCGTCATCAACAATCCCAAAAACCACCAGCTCAATTTAAACATGGTCTGGTTTTTAATGACTGAAGAGGCCTCTGGAAGTGTAGATACATCAACTTTTAATGGAATCTCCTTACGGAAATAGATCCACAAGACGACAATGGAAGCGAAGATTGACAGAAGATTAGGCAGGAACATATTTTTTGCATATTCGATAAAACCGATGTCAAAGTATCCGACAGTTACGATGTTGGTAAGGTTTGAGATCACCAGAGGGTTGGATGCACTGTCACCGATAAATCCTCCAGCCATCAAAAATGCAAAGATAGCCAACGGATTCATTTTTAAGTACTTCATCTTGGCCAGTAGAATAGGGGTTAAGATGAGTGCTGCTCCATCATTGGCGAAGAATGCGGCAACAAGTGCACCAAGAATTAAGATATAGACAAACATCCTGTTCCCACTGCCTTTGCTTAATTGTGCCATTTTAATCGCTGCCCATTCAAAAAAGCCTATCTGGTCCAGTATCATGGAGAGAATGATGATACCTATAAATGCCAATGTGGCATCCCATACAATGTCTATCACGGTAAAAACATCCGTATAACTCACTACACCTAGAAGCAGGGCGGCTACTGCACCGATGACAGCTGTTGTACCTATTTGAAGACCACGAGGCTGCCAGATCACAAAAACCAAGGTTATTAAAAAGACTGAAATTGCCAAAAACATATAAACTTCCTATAAATTAATTTGGTAACTATATCGAAAGTTAAATAAATATATCAAGATATCTTGATTTAGTAATTAAAATCTGCTACAATTTTATGAATATACTAGGAGTGATGATGGAAGTTTTTTTAAAAAGTGTTGCTGCACTTAATGATGAAACAAGAGTGTTGATCCTGCGTTTTCTTGATAAATACGGGGAGACATGTGTATGTGACATGCAGATATCATTTGACATGATACAGTCCCGCCTTTCACGCCACCTTAAGATTCTAAAAGATGCAGGATTTTTACGAGTAGAGCGTAAAGGAACCTGGGCATATTACTCCATTCGAAAACCTTTGGACCGCTTTCGCAGTGAAGCATTGGAAGAGATCCGTTATTTGGATATGAATCTTCCTGAATTAAAGAACATATCACAAACACAAGGATGTAAAGTATGAAAAAAAATGTATTGATCTTATGTACGGGAAACAGTTGTCGTTCTATTATGGGAGAGGCACTGATCAATGCTAAACTCGGTGATTGTGTCTTTGCTCAAAGTTCTGGTGTCAAAGCAAGTGGAAAAGTCAATCCCAATGCTCAGGCACTGTTGGAGTCAAAAGGGTTCTGGAGGGATGAATATCACTCAAAAGTGATCGAAACAGTGCTGAATACACCTTTTGATCTGGTTGTGACTGTATGTGACCATGCAAATGAGACATGTCCTATGTTCCCAAAAGCAGTGAAGACGATACATGTAGGATTTGAAGATCCAAGCGGCAAGGCGGTAGAAGAATATGAAAAAACACTCAATCTTATTGAAAAAGAACTCCTTCCTATCATCAAAAATGAGCTTTGCTAAATGTGGTATGAACTCACCAAAGAGTTTATCTACGGTATTGTAGGGCTTGAAGGAAAGTTGGCGGATGCCTTACACTTTTTTATCTATGATACTGTCAAGATATGGTTTTTACTGCTTACGATCATTTTTGCCGTTTCCTTTTTGAGAACATGGGTCAATACAGAATACGTTCGTGCACATCTTCAGGGTAAATCTGCTCTTTATGGGCATGTAGGTGCTTCACTGTTCGGGATCATCACACCATTTTGCTCCTGCTCTGCGATCCCTCTTTTTTTAGGTTTTATTCAAGCAAGGATCCCGGTAGGGGTTACCTTTAGTTATCTTATCTCTGCTCCTATGAACAATGAGATTGCCATAGCAATGCTTTTTGGGCTTTTTGGATGGAAGGTTACAGCTATATATATCGGTTTTGGGCTGATGGTTGCCATCATCGGCGGTTACTTTATCGGAAAAATGGGTGCTGAAAAAGAGATACTGTTGGATGTGAAACCAATTGATTCTGAACTGGAAGCCGGGCTTGTCTCGCTGACAGTCAAAGAGAGAGCAAAGGAAGCATGGGGCTATACCTTGGATATTTTCAAGAAAATTTATCTGTATGTATTACTTGGTGTAGGTGTAGGAGCGTGGATACATGGGTATATCCCGACTGATTTTATTGCTCGTTATACAGGGGAAGGTAATCCGTTTGCCGTGATCATCGCCGTGATGATGGGTATACCTATGTATTCTAATGCGGCAGGTGTTATGCCTTTAGTAGAAGTACTCACCGGCAAAGGGATGCTTTTGGGCACGGCACTCAGCTTTATGATGGCTGTCACAGCATTGAGTTTACCCGAAGCACTGATACTAAAAAAGATCATTTCTATAAGACTTATTGGATTATTTTTCGCCATAGTCGGAAGTGGGATCATCATCATCGGGTATCTTTTTAATACTATTTTATAAAGGAGAAATAATGTTTAAAGTCAATCATACCAACCAATGTATAAAAGCTTTTCTTGGTGGCTTGAATGCTAAAGAGTTAGAACCAATAATGAAGGAGTGTTTGTTATGAAGATCGAAGTATTAGGAACCGGATGTGCCAAGTGTGTTGCCTTGGAAAAGGTTGTAAAAGAAGCTGTTGCGAAAAGCGGAAAGTTCGCCCAAATAGAAAAAGTCGATGATATCATGAAGATCATGGAGTATCAGGTAGTGAGTACACCTGGACTTGTGATAGATGGTAAAGTTGTAAGTACAGGAAAACTATTGAGTGTAGATGAAGTTGTTGCACTGATAAACGGATAATGATGCAAGAGAGTATACTTGCCTTACTAGAATCAAATTCTCTTCTGGCATTTCTCGGTGCTTTCGGTGCAGGGAGTATTACAGCTATCGCTCCCTGTTCTTTGGTGTCTGTACCACTTTTAGTAGGAAGTTCTGTAGCTCTGAATAAAGATTTGGAAGGTAGAAAAAAAGCATTCTATACCTATGCCTTTGCAACTTTGTTTGCTTTAGGTGTCATGATCAGTTTTTCAATTTTGGGATTTATTGTTGCCAAATTTGGAGGTTTTTTTTCAGTTGCACCAGTTTGGGCATATTTAGCTGCCTCATTTTTGAGTATATCAATCGGTTTGTATGCCTGGGGAGTTTTTGGTCAAATTGATAAATCTTCACTTATGATGCATCTGATCAAGTTTCGCCTCTTTGGAGGGTTCCTGATAGGAGTTATCTTTGGTCTAGTGAGTACACCATGTGCATCAGCACCTCTTGTTTCGATCATTACCATTGCGGCAAACAGTGGATATATGTATGCTTATGCCCTTATTCTGACATTTGCTTTAGGACATTCAATGCTTCTTTTGATTGCAGGCATTTCAGTTGGTTTTGCACAAAGTATATCATCAAGTGTAGTAGTTGCAAAAGTGTCGAATTCCATCAATAAAGGCTTTGCGTTGATGCTTATAGGTATAGGTTTCTATTTTGCATGGCAAGCCGTTTTACAGTTTTAGGAGATAAAATGAAATTAATCATAACAGTTTTTTTAGTGTTTTGTGTATCAATGGCTTTTGGTAAAGAGCATATGCTTAAAGAGAGTTCATACAAGAAGATACAGCAAAGTATCGGTAAGGGGAAACCTTACTTCTTAGAAGTAGGTTCAGATACTTGTCATAGCTGCAAGATCATGGGCAGTATGCTGTATAAAATAGTACAGGAAAACCCTGTGTACAATATCCATTTCATCAATGTAAAAAAAGAGCGTGAAGCCGCTTCAATCCTTAATATAATGATGATTCCAACTCAAATTATTTATGATAAAGAAGGTAAAGAGGTTTACAGACATATCGGTTTGTTAAGTGAGGATGAACTGGTTCAATTATTTATTAGGTATCAGTTTTAAATCTAAAAATTTTACACCTTTTCAAATTCGTCATGTAAGTTAAATTTTAGAGTCTTTTTGAGTCACTGACCTTGGATACAAGATATAATGATATACAAATGTTTTCAGGTTTTATTTATGGGAATAAAGTTATACATGTATAAATATTTTAAGGAAATCTATGGAATACATCACTGAATTTATCACTGCACTGATAGAGCTTAGCAATGCGATGGCTCCCTACATACTTTTTGGTCTGATATTTGCAGGTATTTTGCATGAGTTTGTGCCCGATACCCTTGTAACCAAACATTTAGGGAAAGGCAATATATTCTCTGTGATCAAAGCCACGCTTTTTGGTATTCCCCTGCCTGTATGTTCATGTGGGGTGATCCCTTTGGCGACTAGTATTAAAAAGAGTGGTGCAAGCAAAGGATCGACACTTTCATTTTTGATATCCACACCTATAACAGGAGTAGATTCTATTATGGCAACCTATGGGATATTTGGATGGATATTTACGATTTACCGTGTCATTACTTCTATGATCATAGCAATGGTGTCAGGTATTCTGGCCAATCTTTTTGATAAAGAGGTGGCAGCCGTAAAACCTGCATTTTCTGCTGTGAAAGCACCTAATACCTTCTCTCCTGTATTTTCTATGGCAAAAAAAGAAGAGGAAAGCTGTTGCTCTGAGTCAGCTTCATGTTGCGCGACAGAAACAAAAAGTTTTTGGCTCACGGGTGCCTTACGGTATGCTTTTATTACCCTTTTAGGTGACATTGCCAAGCCGCTTATGTGGGGTCTGCTTTTGGGTGCACTGATCAGCGTAGCGATCCCTCAAAGCATCAGCGATATCCTTATAGAGTATTCATGGCTCTCTTATATCATTGTGATAGCGATTGCGGTGCCGATGTATGTCTGTGCTACGGCATCCTTGCCTATCGCTGCCGGGTTGATGCTCTCAGGTGTGAGTGCAGGAGCAGCTTTTGTCTTCCTCTCTGCAGGTCCTGCAACCAATACCGTGACCATAGGGGTAGTAAAAAAAATGCTTGGAACACGCTCGCTTACGATCTATTTGGGAAGTATCATTGTGGGGAGCATTGTGTTTGGCTTAGGATTGGACTATATCTTTTCTACATCTGAGATCAATCCTGCTTCTTTAGTGCATATAGAGGAAGAATCAGGAATAGTCGCGATAGGGAGTTCTATAATACTGTGGGGGCTTGTGGGGTATCTTCTTCTCATACGAAAAGCTAGATAGATTAAAGATAAAATAGATACAATAGTAAATATTATATTTTATTATACACAATAATCCTTTCGTTTCAAAAGGTTGACAATATTGAAAAATAACTTTATAGTGTTTGCTTTTGTTATATTTTCTATAGTAATCGGTTGTACCATTTCTATTTCTCAGCCATTACGTATCTCTACAAATTTATGGATCGGCTATTCTCCATTTTTTTATATGCAACAAAAAGGGTGGCTGAAAGATCACAACATAGAAATCGTTAATGTGGTTTCACTCTCTGAAAATATGCAAATGTATGAATCAGGTTTTGTCAATGCATTTACCGGAACACAATATGAATTTGAACAAATGCAGAAAAAAACGCCAGATTTAGAGCCTATAATACTACTTGATCGTTCTATTGGCGGAGATGTTATCATGGGAAACCGTGATATAGAAACATTGCAAAAGGCTCAAAAAATAAATGTCTATTTAGAGATAGATAGTGTCAATAAAGTATTGCTTGATAATTTTACAGAGTTATATGGTATTAACCTATCAGTGTTACACTTGATCAATAAAGATTCAGATAATAGTTCCATGCTTGAAATGAAAGATGAACCTACACTTATCATTACCTATACACCTTATGACATTCTGTTGAAAAAAAATGGATATAAAGTAGTGGATACGACAAAAAATCTCTCTTTTTTTGTGATGGATGCACTCTATACCGATCTGAAAACAAGAGAAAAATATGCAGAAGAACTGGCCGTATTGAACAAATTGATCTCTAAAGCATTGAATCATTTAAAAGAAGACCCGGAAGAGTATTTTTCCACGGTTCAGATCTACTTTAATTATAAAGATAAAAATGCGTTTTTGCAGGCACTTACTTCTATACAGTGGATCTATGATGACCGTTCATTACCTCTTATGAAGCAGCTGGAATTACATCACATTCCAGCCCACAATATATTGGAACCGGTAGATGAGTTTTAAAAAATTAAATTTGACATTCATAGTATTGTTTGTTGGATTTTTTGTTATAACGATACTTTTACATTATACCCAGACCGTAAAACATATCCATACTATTATGATCGATAATTTACGAGAATCAGTGTCGGATATGAAGTTTGATATTAAAGCGATACTAAATAATCAAGATACGATTAACCTAAAAGCGTATCTTGATCGACAAAAAGCAGGATCACGTATGATCAAAGAGATTTATGTAGTTAAAGAGGACGGCACACTTTTACGTACATCAGATTATTTATATGAAAAGAATTATTTCAAAGAGGAAAATACTATCTCTTTACGTCAACTGAATACAGATAATATATCGAATATAGATCTGTTACGTTCAGATATTAAAGTGATCGATCATGATAATATAGTTCATTATAGTATGTATGTAAAGATGGACAAAAAATATATAACTAATAGTGTTCAACAGCGTATTGGAGTACAGATTATCTATCCATTACTCTTTTTTATCGGGGTAGTAATATTTTATTTACTCTATATTAAAAATCTTATCATGAAGCCGATCATGATCGTCGACGATTTTTTACGTGGAATTGTCCAGAGAATTCCAAAATTTTACATACGGGAGTTTAATCATCTCTCCCAAAATTTACAGAATAATCTAAAAGAGTTAAAAGAACTTGCCTATTTTGATACTTTAACAGGTGTATATAATCGAAAGGCAATTGAAGAGATCTTGAAAAAAAAGATCATTGAAGCAAAAAAAAATAAACATCCTTTTGCTGTAGTAATGATCGATCTTGACCACTTTAAAAAGGTCAATGACAATTATGGTCATGATATAGGTGATCTACTGTTAAAAGAGATAGCTAAAGTATTACAATCTGAGATACGCACACTAGATCATATTGGACGATTGGGTGGTGATGAGTTTCTAATCATTATTGATACAATCAATAATGTTGATATTTTTCTGAAACTTCAGAAACTAATTGCAAAATTTAAAGAACCATTCCATATAGAAGGAAATGATATTATTATCGGTATGAGCATTGGTGGTGTGATGTATCCTGAAGATGGTAATGATGTGATAACTTTGCTTAAAAATGTAGATATAGCAATGTATCAGGCGAAACACGAAGGACGTAATAGGGTCGTTTTCTTCTCAATAGAGCTTGGAAAGAAAATTCAATTAGAGATAGAACTTGAAAAAGAGATTAGATATGCTTTTGAACATAATGAATTTAGTTTAAAATATCAGCCTATTATTGACATTAGCAGTGGGAAAGTAGTAGCTGTGGAAGCATTGATACGCTGGGAACATCCAGTCAAAGGGACAATTTATCCAACTGAATTTATTCCTTTTGTTGAAAAAGGATGTTGCGTGAAAGAAATAGGGGTATGGGTATTTGATAGAGCATGTAAACAGCAAAAAGAATGGTCGAAGAATGGGATCGATGTTAATATGTCTATTAATCTTTCTGTCAAGCATATGCATGCAACCAATTTTTATGATGTGATGAATGCCATTATAAAAAAATATGATGTAGATATAAAAAAAATAAGTTTAGAGATCACAGAATATACATTAATGCAGTATAGAGAAACCACTATGGCAATGTTGAATAAAATGCAGCATGATGGTATGACTTTCCGTTTGGATGATTTTGGAACAGGGTATTCCTCATTAACGTATTTGAAAGATACACCCATTTCTTCGATAAAGATAGACAAAAGTTTTATTGATGGAATTACACCAGATAAAAAACCCGTTCATTTATTGAATGCGATCATAAATCTTTCACATGCCATAGATGTGACGACTATCGCAGAAGGAGTAGAAGAAGCATATCAGGTAGAGTATCTTAAAGAAATAGGATGTGATATGATACAAGGATATTATTATTCAAAAGCTTTGGATGGTAAAGCATTTGAATCCTATTATCAGTCTAGAGAGTCTGATAAAGAGAAAAGTATTGAATGATATATAGTCAAGGGGGGGGGATAAAACTTTAAAGCCCCAAAACTGTACCCATAGAAACACTTCCATGGACACCGCTTTCACTGTCTGCATATACTTCTGTAGTAGCGATACTGTCAGATGACGCGACGGCTCCTCCCACACCTACACCTATACGAGGTGAGCATGCAGTGAAACATAGAAGCAGTAAAAAAGCCAGAGTGATCATTTTTAGCATCTTATTTTTCTTTATGAAAAAGTAAAAAAGTACCCAGAGAAACAGCAGATACGATAATAATAGAAGCACCTGAGGTCAGATTATAGGTATAGGAGAACCATAAGCCCACAAGTGTAAAAAGTGTTGCAATGGCTCCTGAGAGGAACATCATAGAAAACAGAGAGCTTGAGAGCTTTTCTGCGATATATACGGGAATGGTAAGCATTGCTATGACCAGGATCAGTCCTACCACTTTAATGGCTATGACAACCGTAAGTGCTGAGAGTATCAATATGAGTGTGTAGAAAAATCTGACATTGACATCACGTAGACCTGCATATTCGCTGTCATAGGAGACGGCTAAAATATCTCTATACCAGAAGGTGATAACCATAAGTATAAGTACAAGTAAAGCACTCATAAAGTAGAGATCTTCAGAACTTACTGCCAGTATAGAACCAAAAAGATAACTCATAAGATCTACATTATATCCGGGGGTAAGGTCAACAAATATCACACCGATCGCCATACCCACTGCCCAGATAAGCCCGATAAAGGTATCCATACGATGACGTTTTTTGAGTGTCAGTCCTGCTATAAGCAGGGCAGCGCCTACGGCAAAGAGGGAAGCACCCAGAAAAATAGGCAATCCGAAATAGACAGCAAGACCGATACCTCCATAAGAGGTATGTGCAATGCCTCCTGCCAAAAAGACCATACGATTGACCACAATGAGCGATCCGATGATACCCGCAGCAAAACTAACCAGTAACCCTGCTAAAAGTGCATGCTGCATAAATTCAAACTGGAGCGCTTCTATCATTTTTTTGTTCTCCATTTTGGTGTAGGTTCCGGTTCACAACTGTCGCAGTTCTCACGGCCTAACATTTGCAGCAGCTCTACTTCACAGAAATGGTCCTCATAACCATGAGTATGGAAGGTCTTTGTTTTGTCTGAAATGTCGTGATAGGAGAGACTTTTATTAACATGGGCTGCTTTGTTCGCATATTCCAATATGACAGAGATATCGTGGCTGACTACCAGTATGGTAATACTTTCATTGAGTTTTTTGATCAACTCATAGATCTCTTTTTGTCCTGAGATATCTATGCTTGATGTTGGTTCATCCAGTATGAGTATTTGAGGATGTGCACAGAGAGCACGGGCTATCATCACTCTTTGACGCTGTCCGCCGGAGAGTGCTCCTATCTTGGTTTGGGCAAAGTTCTCCATACCTACTTGAGTCAAGGCACCCATAGCACAGAGTATTTCCTCTTTACCGTAACCAAAGAGAGGTTTTTTGCCTCCCACATGTCCCATCATGACCACTTCAATGACCTTGATAGGAAAGTCAGTGTTCACATTTGTGTTTTGTGGAACATAGCCAATTTGTGTAAGACTCTTTGATGGTGCTTTACCTAAGACAGAGATAGAACCTTTTTGGGGTTTAAGGAGACCTAAAATGAGTTTGAGTAGGGTAGATTTACCTCCGCCATTTGGGCCAATGATGGCTAAGAAATCTTTCTCTTCTACATTTAGGTTAATGTTTTCCAAGATCATCTGCTTGTCATAAGCAAATGAAACATTTTTGATATCAATGACTGACATCTTAGTGCTTACCTGCGATCGCTTTGGCGATATTTATGAGGTTTTCAGACCAGTTGGGTGCCAGGGGTGATACTTTCACTACAGGTATTTGTAACTCTTTGGCAATGATCTTGGCAACAGTATCTGAAAACTCCGGTTGGGTAAAAATGGCTTTGACTTTCTCTTCTTTTGCCTCTTCGAGTAGATGTATCAGTTCTTTGGGCTTGGGCTCTTTACCTTCCACTTCTACAGCTATTTGTTTTAGATTATAGGCTTTAGCAAAGTAGCCCCAGGAGGGGTGAAATACCATGAACTTCTCGCCCTCTTTTAAAGGTGAAAGTATGTCGGTGATCTCTTGATCAGTCTCATCAATAGAAGTTAAAAACCTATCAAGGTTTTTTTTGTAGTAGTCACTGTTCTCAGGATCTTCTTTCTTTAAAGCGTTATAAATGTTTTGTGCGATGATCTTGACATTGGCAGGGGCTGTCCAGATGTGAGGATCTTCACCTTCATGTTTATGTGCACTGTGATGATCATGTGTCTCTTCTTCATGTTCTGCTTCTATCTCTATTTTACTGATATTGTCTGCAAGACCAATGATCTGCATATTAGGGTTCAGGTTTTTAAATTTAGATAGCCAAACATCTTCGAATTCCACATCAATGGCAAAATAAAGATGTGCTTTTGCGATCTCTACCATCTGTGAAGGCTTTGGCTCATAGGTGTGTGGTGAATTACCAGGCTCTACCATAAGGGATACATTCACCTTATCGCCTCCTATCGCTTTGACAAATGTCTGTTCAGGTAAAATGCTTACCACAGCATTGATATTAGAAAATATATATGTAGTTGATAGTAAAAATATTAGCGTGATCTTTTTCATGCAGATATTATAGCGAAAGTGTAATGATATCTTAGTGTATTGCGTAGTGAAAAATTTATATAAATTTGTTATAATTGAAAATAATACAGTTTTATTATCGTAATGCGAAAGGTATAGTATGCTTACATTTGAAAGAAGAAACAAAAATGACCTGTCATTTCATGAAGATGAAATTAAATTAGCACAAAAAATGATGGATAGATTAAGAAGTACACTGGAATTTCTTTATTATCTTATGGATCGTAAAGAGGGGTTGTCCTTTACAATGATCCTATTTTCATCTGATGATCTGAAACTGGAGAACCTCCTTGATAAGTGGAAGCGTCAAACTGATATTTTGTATGAGATCGATAAAACCAATAATATCTATGTACTTCTTTGCCAGTCCACAGACATGGAGGGTGGAGAACAATTTGCAGAGATCCTCATGTCCAATGTACGTATGCACGGTGGAAAATCCAGCTACTGTGTCCAAACAGAGGTTAAAACAACATCCTACACGATCCAGGAAATTATTTTTACCATGGTGGAAAAATACATTGACATCAGAGAGGAGAAAGCATTCAATAAAGTATTCTTTACCAAACTTGGAGAGATCGAATACTTATAGTCTGGGTTGAGAGTATAGATTGCGGGCAAGAGAGATCATCTACCTTATCTAATACAATACGCCTAAGCCAATATCTTCAGAGAGCCTGATCTCACTTTCATTAAAAACAATGGATGTCTTTACGGGATGAGAAGCCAATAAACTCACAGCATCCAGATCAAGCATCGTAATGATATCTGCCTTGGCAGAAGCGACATGAACTCCGGCAGCTACAGAGATGGGACCTTCAAGCATACATCCGATCATACATTTGACACCGAATGTTTTAGAGAGATCTGCCAATGCCAAAGCTTGCGTGATACCTGCTGTCTTCGCCAATTTGATATTGACATAGTCTATCGCCTCTAGCTTTAGTAGTCTTTTTGCATCTTTAACAGAAAATATGGACTCATCTGCAAGTAGGGGGGTCTGGACTCTCTCTTTGATGTAACGAAGTCCCTCTATATCATCTGCTGCAACTGGCTGTTCTATGAACTCAGCGATAATGTCCTGTTTTTCCAAAGCATATAAGAGATCTACACTCTCTTCTGCTGTCCAGCCCTGGTTTGCATCAAGTCTTAGTGTGATATTCTTATCCAGTGCCTCATGTATAGCAATGACGCGTTCCACATCTTTTTTGGGATCATCTCCTATTTTTATCTTCAGTGTATCATAGCCCAGATTCACCGCATTAAGACTGTCTGACACCATTTTGTCAATGTCTCCCATGCTGATGGTAATATCCGTTTTGAAATTTCTTTTTGTACCACCAAGCATTTGATAAAGAGGCTGCTTGAGAGATTTGGCTTTCAAGTCGTAAAGTGCTATCTCAAGGGCAGATTTGGCCGTAGTGTTTTTCAGAATGGATGTGTGTATATTATTTAATATAACATCAAACTCTTCTATATCAAGACCTATGATAAATGGCTTGATATACTCGACAGCAGCGATCATAGAGCCCATGGTCTCGCCTGTAATGACAGGTGTGGGAGCACCTTCACCAACCCCCACGGTACCATCATCACATTCAATGATGACCACTATATCTTCAAGTGACTCTACACGGCGTAACGAGGTGATAAAGGGCTTCTTAAGCGGAGCTTTGAGTGTGCGTATATGTATATTTTTTATCTTCATTCTCTTCTATCCTGCAATTATCTTTAATATCTTGCCTACCATGAGTCCTCCAAATGTTCCTATGATATATCCCATCATTGCCATTAGCACACCTATGGGTATGAGTGCTTTAGAGTAGGCAGATGCTAAAATGGGAGCAGATGCCACACCGCCTATATTGGCTAAAGAAGCCACACCCAAAGAGAAAAGATCAAGTTTGAAGAGTTTGGCAAAGAGTATCATGATACTACCATGTATCACGATGATGACAAAACCTGCAATGATATAAAGAGGTGCTTCGGTGAGTTCGGAGAAATTGGCCCGTGAAGCGATGAGTGCCACGATAAGATAGAGCATCATATTTGCCATTTCTGAACCGCCTGACAGCTTCGCTAAAGGTGTGATAGCAAAAAGTATGCCTGACAATGTGGCTATGATGACCACCCACGTCGTTGCCGTAAGAAATGAAGTAGTCGGGAGGAATGATGCTCCAATCTGTGCACCTACAGATACGAACAGGGCACTACTCAATAAAATAAAAAGGGCAAAAAATGTCACGGGTTTTTTATGCGCATTATTATGGGCCAGTTTTTCTCCTACTTCATCTATCACGGAAGTATCGGCTTTACTCCATAGGTTAAACGTTTTGGCAAAGGGTACCAGTGCAAGCAGTATCATCACCCAAATGGCATAGTCAATGGAATCGATGAGCAGCGTGTATCCCATAGCAGAGTCAGGGAGATCCAAGGCACCTTGTATCGCGACCATATTTCCTGTGCCTCCCATCCACGAGCCTGAAAGTGCCGCAAATGCTTTCCATGCATCAGGTTCAAAGTAGGTATGGAACAGAGCAAAAGTACCTATGAATCCGATGGCGATACTTACAGAGGCTAAAAAGAAAGTGAATAACATCTTGTTACCCAGTTTAAAGATCTCTCTCATATCTGCAGATAGTAACATTAAAAAGATCATCGCCGGGAGCAGGTAGGACTTCAGAAACGTATAGGTTAGGGTGACTGACTCAGATTTATGCCATACTTCAAAGGTAGAAAAAAGCATGACGACAAAATAGAGTATGACGATAGAGGGGAGATAAGTAAAGAGCTTATGTCGGCTCTTCTTCTCAGTATATACGATGGCAGAGCCTATCATTACTAGTAAAGCAACATAAGTGAATCCATCTTCGATCATCTACAACCCTCAATATAAACTATCAATCATTTGATCTGTATTATAGCGAATGCCTTGGAGATAATAGCTATGGGTGGTGCTTTACTTGTGGAATGGGTATTAAAAAACGATTAACCTACCTTTTTTATACTTTTATGATCACTATATTCTATGTAAGGAGCACTACATGTTCAGTAAAAAAATTTCATTGTTTCTTCTGCCTTTTATGACCATGGTTTCGCTACAGGCAAATGATCCTTTTTTCGATGATCCATTTGGAGATGATATCTTTAAAGAGATGTATCAGATGCAAAAAGAGATGGATAAGGTTTTTGAACGTATGCAAGAACGTATGAATCAACGTACTAAACTCTGGAATTACCCTACCAAACAAACATTCATCCCCGGTAATCGTACGAGAACAGCCACTTTATTGGAAGACAAAGGTACCCATTATGAGTACCATACGCAAATACCCGAAAATCAAAACAATCAGATAGATATTTCCATTAATGACGGTATTTTACATTTAAAAGCAACGGTAGATACGGTCAAGAAGAGTAATGAGCCGAATATGAAAATGCAACAGCATTACGTGAGCATGATACAACGCAGTGAAACATTACCCCAAGATGCAGATCCCAGAAGTTTAAAAAGCGAATATAAAAATGGCTTGCTTGTTTTAACACTTCAGAAGAAAAAGAGTCTTGCACAGCCTGCAGGAAATGGAAAAGAGGTGAAAAAGCCTAATGAGAGATCAGAAACAGAAAAAATCAAAGAGAAAATTGAAAACAATGGAACAAAGATCAAAGTACCACATACAAGTTCACAGGTTTAATGGATCATAAGAGATCCAGGCCAGAGGCTTGTATCTCTCGATAATTCTGTTTGATACTTATAAAAGTTTGCTTTCAAAACTTCTCTTTATGTTATAATCAATCCATAAAAGGATTGAGATTTTCAAAACGTATTCAGAGAGGAGTCACCCATCGACGTTACACCTTTACAGTTTATCAGTACTTATTTTCTGGTTATACTTGCCGGTATTTTTGTTTTCTCTGCACTCAGTCATATTCTCTATCAAAAACGCTCTCCTACCAGTATGATCTCATGGATGTTGTCTATTTTCTTTTTACCTTACATTGTTGTACCGCTCTATTTTCTTATCGGTATACGAAAGCGTGAAGGGAAACATAAAAAAGAATATGTGAAGTTTGATCATGCCTGTGAACATCCCCTTCATGAATCAGATGATGCACATCATGCTTTTCAAAATCTTTTGCAGAAAAACGGGATGCCTCCTGCAACAACAGGAAATAGCTTTGAACTGATTACGAATAATACAGATGCGTATGATCGACTACTCAAAGAGATCGGTCAGGCAAAACAGAGTATCGATATCTGTACCTATATTTTTCAGTTTGATACAATGACCCAGACAGTGTTGGACGCATTGACAGAAAAGGCCAAAGAGGGAATAAAGGTACGATTGCTTATGGACCTGGTGGGCTCTCTAGGGGCTAGCTTCAATCAAAAAGGGTTTAAAGCATTAAAAAAAGCGGGCGGGGAGGTGGCATTTTTTACCCCAATCCTGAAAAGACCTTTTCAAAACTATATTAATCTTCGCAACCATCGCAAAATTTATCTCTTTGATCAGACAACACTGCTCAGCGGCGGTATGAACCTGAGTAATGAATATATGGGAGAAGCGGATGGCACTAAACGCTGGGAAGACCTGCTTTACTGTTTGAAGGGACCTTCTGTTTACCATTTTTATCATATTTTTCAAAATGACTGGATCTATGCGACCAAAGAAGAGAAGAACATAGAGCTTAAGATAGAAGAGTCATGCGAGGGAGAGAGTAGGGTACAAGTGGTTCCCTCAGGTCCGGATATTCCAACCGATGCACTTTATGAGGCACTTTTGAATGCTATCTATAATGCGAAAAAACGTATCTGGATCGTCACCCCTTATTTTGTACCAGATGAAAATATGATACAGGCATTAGTCATAGCCCATCATAAAGGGGTTGATATCAAGTTGATCACCCCTAAAAATTCTGATCATCTCCTGGCGGATATGGGAAGAAGTGCATATATGCGTGAACTCGATGAGATAGGTGCGGACGTGGTTTTGTATGAAGGTGAAATGCTGCATGCAAAGGCCATACTTTTTGATAATGTCGGTGGTATGGTAGGATCGGTCAATTTTGACAATCGCAGTCTTTTTTTGAATTATGAGGTGGTCACATTTGTCTACTCTCCACAATTTATAGAGAGTATTGAAAGTTGGATGAATGGATTGATAAACCATTCAAGTAGAGGAATGGAAAAGCCATCTAAACTGCGTGAAGCTTTTGAAAATGTGATGAAAGTGTTTGCACCACTACTGTAATATTTTTATTTTTTTCGTCCTGGTTGCTTCTTCTTTGTTTGAGCGCTCTTTTTTTGCGCACTTTTCTTCTGCATCTTTTGTTTATGAAAGTCAAATTTTCCTTTTCTCTCGATCAGTGACTTTTTCTTTGGCTGCTTTTGTCTTGGCTGTTTGTCTGTCAGTTCAAAACCTGGATAGATCTCTCTCTTGATATTCAGGCGTAAATTTCTTTCCATTTTAGAGAAAACATCATAATCTCTCGTGGTTAAAATAGAAATGACCGATCCCTTATGGTTCGCTCTACCGGTTCTTCCTACACGGTGTGTAAAGTCATCCGTCCCTTCAGGCATGTCATAATTAATGACCATAGAGAGTTCTTTGATATCTATACCCCTAGCCGCAATGTCTGTGGCTACCAAAACCTGTGTTTTCCCGCTTTTCAAAAGAGCCAGGGATTTTGCTCTGGCACCTCTTGTAAGATCACCGTGTATAATGGAGGTACGTATATTTTGACTTCTTAGGTATTCATAGATCTTATTGGCAGACTCTTTTGTACTGGCAAATAACAAGACTTGATCTAAGTGCATATCCTGGATGAGTTTTGCTGTTAGTTCTGCTTTTCTGGCTTTATCAACTTTATAGGCTCTGTGTGCAATGAAATCAACAACATCCCTTCGTTGGCTTACTTCTACTATAGCCGGGT
This sequence comes from Sulfurovum xiamenensis, assembly GCF_030347995.1. Taxonomy (NCBI): domain Bacteria; kingdom Pseudomonadati; phylum Campylobacterota; class Epsilonproteobacteria; order Campylobacterales; family Sulfurovaceae; genus Sulfurovum; species Sulfurovum xiamenensis. The sequence goes on along the minus strand of NZ_JAQIBC010000002.1, from coordinate 313,880 downwards.
CACGTAAAAACTCTTTCGCAAGTTTTTTAATATTCTGTGAAATAGTTGCAGAGAACATCATAGTCTGTTTGGGTTGCACACAATGCTTGAGTATGCCTTGTATTTCACTTAGAAACCCAAGTTCAAGCATCGTATCTGCTTCATCTAAGATCACAGTATTGATGTAATCGAGGTTGATCTTTTTATCTTCTATGAAGTTTTGTAATCTTCCTGGTGTAGCAACAATAATGTCAGCTCCCTGGGAGAGCCTTTCAAGTTGTGCACTCTTGTGTATCCCACCTTGAATCTTTACATTCTTAATATCCAGATATCTGCTAAAATCGTTGATTGTACGAGAGACCTGGTCTACAAGCTCGATCGTAGGAACAATGATCAGCGCTCTCACAACTTTTTGGTCATGTTTTACGATTTTCTGCAGTTTATTGAGCAGGGGCAATACATAGGCGGCTGTTTTTCCCGTACCGGACTTTGATGCACCAAGTATGTCTGCGCCTTTAAGTGCCGGGGGTATGACCTTGTTCTGTATGATCGTTGTTTGCTCATACTTTGCATGAGCTATGGCTTTTAAAATATCGGGATGTAAATTGAGTTTTTCAAATGATTTGATGATATTTCCTTTCAAATCTATAGAGTAGTGATATAAAAATTAAATAGTTTTGTTGCCATTATAGCAAAAATGAGAACCACATCATAACCATATGTGTTCTATATAGGATATCATTGGAATATCAGTCACCTTTAAAGTGGGCATGCAAAAGCCAACCTATTGCGATACCAATAGCAAGCAGGAAAAAAATAAGCAAGGCACGCGACATTTGGAGAGACCAGAATAAAAATGTAATTTCTACTACAGCAATATTTTGAACAATAAACAAAACAACCAGCACTATCAGTGCAATGATAGAAATGATTTTAATATTCATGAAATCTCCTCTTGGGTTGATAAACTATTTTTTATAGGTTTTCTTGACCCGGAAAATATATACAGTATACCACAATTTAAAAAAGTGTGTAGAAAAGTAGAGAGTGTCACGGTGTTAAGAACGAGTCAAACTTTAGCATTGTAGTTTAGATATCAGATGAATGATATTACATATTTAACGTAAAAGTGCATAAAAATCCCTCGGAGCGTCTATTTCAAATGTTATAGGATTTTGCTTTAGAGGATGGATAATAGTCAGTTTTTGTGCATGAAGTCCCATTCTTTCACCTTTGGTTCCATAACGTTCATCACCGATGATACTGTGTCCAAGCCAGGCCATATGTGCCCGTATCTGGTGCTGTCTTCCTGTCTCTATCCTGACCTCCAGTAAAGAGCGATCAGAGGTACTTTGTTTCACTTCATAGTGGGTAATGGCAGGTTTTGCATCGGGATGTTTACCTACATGCATACGGTAGACTTTTTCATCTGCTCTTAAGGGCTGGTCTATGGTCCCTTTTTTCTCTTTTGGACAACCTTCAACGATAGCCAGATAGATTTTTTCAGAGTTACTCCATTTGTCCATCACAGCTTCTCTCATCTCTTTGGATGTTGCAAAGAGAAGTATGCCCGAGGTATCACGATCCAATCGATGTACAGGCCAGAGCTTCACTTCTTTTTTCCCACGGGAGAGTTGATTTCTCAATATGGCAAGGGCATGCTGCTTGTTTTCTGTCGTGTTCCCCACAGATAAAAGCCCGGCAGGCTTATTAATAGCAATGATATCTTTATCTTGATAGATGATCTCAACCTTTTGTAGTGTCTGTACCGGTGTCGAAGCTTTTTTAACGACCCCCACTTCTACCACATCATTGAGATGTAAAGAAAAATCATGTTTGGTAATAATCTCACCATTGACTGCAATATTGGAACCTTGTAAGCGCTGTTTGATAGTTTTTTTGGACCAACCTTTAAGGTGGTTAAAAAGAAAATCCAAGAGTTTGGATCTCTCTTTGACTATGAATTTTTCTGCCATTGTGAGTGCCTTTCTATTTTTTTCTTATCTAGTCTTTCTGTAAGGCACAATTAAATGCTTTTTCAGTCATAGTAGATCATGATATTACAGTAATTTTTCCATTTGATAATCATCCATGACAAAACCTTCACCGATATCTTTGACTACACTACCGGAAATAACAAAACCAACTTTTTCATACATAGCAATGCTTTCTCTATTATACTTATTGACTGTGAGTGAAATTTTGTTAAGATCTTTTTTTTGAGCTAAAGCTTCCAGATAGGCTATCATTTTTCGTCCATACCCTTTACCACGTTCAGCCTCTGTTACATAGAATTTACTTAGGAACAGTGTATCGTGGAGAGGTTCCACACTCATGTATCCCAGAGGTACATTGTCATCCAGAATTAAAAAGTATAAAAAGCCATTTTTTATCTGTTCCGTCATTGCTTCAACGGATTGAAACTTCTTTAACATATACGCCACCTGATACTCTCCTATGATCGGTGTGTAATGTTCATACCATATCTGATAAGCAAGATTTTCAATACTCATGAGCTGCTCTTTTTTTGATACTTTGTTTATCTTCATACGTCTCTCATCACTGTGAACCTGTTTCAAATTCAATTATAGTATCGTTTAGCGTCGTTTTCGGCCGCGATAGCCACCATAGCTTGAAGATCCTGAACCTCTTCTGTTTTGATTATGGCACTCATCACAAATAGAAAATCTGTAAGAAAAATCAAGTACCTTCCCACACCTGCGACACTGTTTGGTGAAGTGTCCTTGTCTAAGAGAATTCTCGATGAAGTTGTTCAGTCGTACTCTGGCTGCTACAGCTTTGTCAGTATCCTGAAAAATATCCGGGAATTTGAAAGAGAGCCACAGATAGAGTGAGATCTCTCTTACTCTGTCCTCTGCATTAAGCAGCATGTCATTGGTCTGTGCAAAAGCAGGAAGGTCTCGTGGCGGTATATAAAGTACTTTCCCTCCCGCTTCGATCTGACGGATATAACGGTGGAATACGGATTCTATATAGGGTGATGAGATACTTGCCGGTGCACAAGAGAGATAATAACGTGTTTTCAGATCCAGACTGTATTCACTGACAATAGCAGCTATCTCCAGCATAGAATCAATGTTAGCAGCAACAAAAGGACCTTCAAACTCCATATTTTCGGAAAAAAATGCAAGAATATCTAAAATATTGTCTGTTTCGAGTATTTCACCGATGAGCATGACATGTTCTAAGCTGGCCATGACAGAGACAGGTAATTTAAGGTCTGGAAGCGGCATATGAAAAGCTGAAGTGATGGTATCCAGTGCAGTCTCATCCAAAGCACCTACATATCCTTTTTCTTCAAAACCGTAACGTCCTGCCCGTCCTGATATCTGGAGGACTTCTGTAGGAAGAAGTTCACGTCTGCGTAAGCCATCAAACTTGTTGTCTTTTGAAAAAAGTAGTGTCTTGATAGGGAGGTTAAGTCCCATAGCTATGGCATCTGTGGCGACGAGTATCTGGCTTTCACCTTCTCTAAAACGTCTGGCTTCTTCCCGTCTGACCTCAGGAGAAAGGTTACCATATACGACAGAGACAGAATATTTTTCGCTGAGTTGCTGTTTGAGTGAAAGAACATCACGTCTGGAAAAAGCTACGACCGCGGTTTGGGGTTCTATATGCTTCATGGAAGTAGGGTTGGGCAGCATGGTGAGTTCATTTTTCCGCTCAAAATGGACAATTTCCAACTCTTCATCCAGATACTCACAGAGTTCTTTGACCGCGTGAAGTGCATCACTTGATCCTGTAAGTATGACTTTTCTGGCTGGTACTCCTATGAGTGCATTGGCCCAAGCCCATCCTCTGTCGCGGTCTGCGATCATCTGGATCTCATCTATGACACAGACATCCACATCGACAGAACCATTCATCATCTCTATCGTGGAAGAGATATGTGTAGACTCTTCGTCTAAGATCTCCTCTTCACCAGTGATGAGTGAAACCGCTATATCCTCTTTTTTGAGGTTCTCATACCCCTCAAGAGCAAGAAGCCTCAGCGGTGCAAGATAGTAACCTGTAGTCGCAGTTTTCAGTTCTTGCATGGCTGCATAGGTTTTCCCTGAGTTTGTTGGCCCAACATGAAAGATGATCTTTCTTTTAAGTTCACGTGCAAGAGGGAAAAGGTTTTTAAAGTCACGGATGGTTTTGGCAAGCAGCTCTTCACGTTTTTGCTTCTCAAGCAGAGGCCTGATGTATTCTCCAAAGTGAAAAAGTATGCGTCTTTTACTTTTTTCTTTGAATTTCAGCACATTCGAGGAACGTACCTGCGGTTCTACAAAACGTACGATGAACTCATGCAGTTTCTCCTCTTCTATATCCAGTTTATCGCTCTCTTCTCTCATATCCTGCATGACATCATCTATGGCTACCCTGAAGTGCGCAAGCAGGTCATCATTGACCCTGTTGATATCCTCTTTTACAGGAAGTTCTTTGCCTCTCCAGACGAGATTATAGATAAATGGTTTTTCATAGGAAACAGAGGTATTGTAAAAGAGGGTGGTACCAAACAGATCATCGTTTTTCTCTTTCTCTATAATAATATGATCCGTACTTTCAAATACTTCATACTTATCACTGATCTTTTTTAATATCTTTTCAATAGTTTCAAATCCTATAGGTGCATGATAAAGCAGGGCCTCTGGAGGCATGCTTTTGAGTGCAGTAGTGATCTCCTTTTCTGCCAGATAGGGATGTTTATTATCTTGAACATGCTCAAGAAAAGTTTCTATCTCCGCATTTTTTTGGTTGATGGTCACTTCTTTTAGGGCTTCAAGTTTAGTGATGATCTCTTCATCGTTCAAATTCCAGAGTTCATCCATATTCAGGCTTGAAGTTGTACAGAGAAGCAGTTTATTGAAGTCAAAACTTTTCAAGGCAAACGTAAAGCTGTGGTAGAACTCCATTTCATTCAGGGAATTGAACACGACTTCCAAGGAGTTTTCAAGTGTATGAAGTCGACTTCTCATCCGTAAGTAGGTAAGTTTATTGCGTACCTTTTCTTCAGTGATCTTGCTACTTTTAACGTCGATGAATGCTTCAAGGATCAGGTTCTCTTCATGTTTGGTGTAAGTAGTATCACCTAAAATTTGAAGGATCTTCTCTACTTTGTCTGAGGGACGTTTATGACTTCCGGAATAAGGTACCGCTTTGTAGCGCTGGGTAAGGTAAGAGACTATCTTTTCTCTAGATACTGCATCACCTTCGCTCCAAACACGTCTGAGTGCACGTATCATCTCTTCTTTGGTATGGGAGGGAAGCCGGAGTTCAAGAAGCATAATAAGCTCTATGAGTTTATCTTCATCCAGTGTAGTTACACCTTCTTCAAAAGGGAGTCCATTAAAATAGTTTCGTATTTTATTGTTGAGTTTTATAAAGTATTTTTTCTTTTTCTTTGCCATAGTCTTCTATCATTCTTTATTTTGACTAAGTATAACATGAAAAAGTAACCCTTGTGTCTAATCAATGGTTAAAATATCAACCAATTCCACTCCATCACACTCTTTTTTGATACGTTTATGTTTTCGGGCATCCTCTTCAGCTAGTACCAACAAGTCTGCAAAATCATTTTTACTTACGGTCATTTCATAGATGACTTTGTTTGTTCTTAAGTAAACCTCTGTATCCTCTTTACAAGAGAGAGCAAGATTTCTCAGCCCTTTGGCAAACTCACCCTTAATGGCTTTTTGAATTTTTTCATTCGCCAGTATATCAACAAGACTCACTGTTTCATTTACATCATTTTGACACATGACCGTATACATCACTTTTATCATACCTTCCACCTTATGCTCCTTTTTATAGATAGTGTCCAATGATAATATATTTTTTTTAATTGTAGAAAAAACATGTCATATTGTCATGTTTTTGAACTCAATTAAGACCTTCATGCTTAATTCATACTTCTTTTTTATAATGAAGCAATAAAGAATAATGGAATGCTTAGAAAGGATGTAATCATGAGTAGTAAGCCAGATTCAACTTCAGTACTAACTGAAGAACAAAAAGATATGCTTTTTTTCATCTATCAAGAAGAAAAAGTGGCCAGAGATGTTTATATTACATTGGGTAAGATTTATAATAGTGAAAACACTTTTAGATTAATGCAAATTACAGAACAGAGACATTTGGATTGTGCAAAAAAACTTTGTGATATTTATGGTGTTGATACTTCATCTGTAGATGAGAGTGTGATTGGTGTATTTGAATCACCAGTTTTAACTATGCTTTATGATACTTATATAGAAAAAGGGAAAAGTTCACTTCGTGATGCATTGGAGATGTCTGAATTTATTGGAGCTTCGGATGTTGATATGCTCGAACATGCCTCAATAGGTATGCCAAGTGATGTGGTATCTGTATATGAAAAACTTAAAAAAGGTAATATAAACCACTTAAATACCTTCCATACATCCATTTCTAGAGCTGCATAAAGGTGTTATGATCTCCTGCTTTAGTTGGCGTTTTAAGGTTTAAAATTTACATTCATCACGATTTAAAATACAAGTGTAATCATCTGCTTCATTTTCGATCTGGATAGTGGCATGTGAAATGTCAAAATGATGATGAAGATGTTCTTGTATCTTTTCCAAGAAACAATTGTCAATCAACTCATGGGTCGTTACAAGATGTACGGTCAGGGCAGTTTCTGTAGTACTGAGTGCCCAAATATGCAGGTCATGTATCTCGGTTACATTTTTTAGACCAGTGAGATAGTTTTTGATATGCTGAACATCTATCCCCTGTGGTACTGCATCGATGGAGAGATCTATGGAATCTTTCAGCAAACTCCATGTCCCGATCAAGATAAATAACACAATGAAAAGACTGATAACAGGGTCGAGCCAAAGCCAGCCTGTTATCATAATAGCGATACCAGCGACTACAACACCTAAAGAGATAGCTGCATCAGCTGCCATATGTAAGTATGCTGCCCGGATGTTAAGATCATGTTTCTGACCTTTTACAAAAAGTAATGCTGTTGCGGTATTGATGACCACACCAATAGCAGCAACAACAATAATAATCATCCCATTCACAGGTTCTGGAGAAGAGAGTCGTTCTATGGATTCCCACGCGATACCACCTAGTACTACAAGAAGTAATACAGCCGAAACCAAAGAAGCCATGATGGTGACCTTTCGTAAGCCATAGGTTCTTTTGTGAGTAGGATGTTTTGTTGACAGATAGCTTGCACCCCATGCAAGCATAAGGCTCAGAACATCACTGAAGTTATGCCCGGCATCTGCGATAAGTGCAAGGGAGTCAGCAAGCAGCCCATAACCGACTTCAATGATCACAAAAATGACATTGAGCGCAATGCCTATGGCAAAAGAGCGGTTATAATTGTTTATTAGATGGTGATGATGAGAATGGTTGCCTGACATTTTATCTACTATTTGAAATATTTTAGCATTGATTCACGGCCAAATTTTTGAGCAATCATTCCAGCTGTTCCACCTCTTTTATTGGCGATAGTAACGTCAGCACCTTTTTCTATAAGAAAGGCACATATTTCTGGCATATCATCCATAACAGCTTCCATAAGCGGGGTCCATCCTACACCATCTACTTTATCAATATCAGCACCTTGTTCCCAAAGATATTCAACCATGTCTCTTCTGTCTCTTCTTATGGCAATATGAAGCGGGGTCCATCCGTATATATTTTGAATATCAGGATCCATGCCATTTTCAAATTCTCTTTTAAATGCTTCTAGATCATTATTATAGACAATTTCTTCAAGTCTTAAAAAATCTTCATCTTCCATAGTCGTCTCCTCATTATTTGATAGTATTATATTGTAGCAAATAAACTGAGAATTGCAGATGGATAATAAAATGTGAAATATACTGAAATATAAAATTATCATTACTATAAAATTACGCTATAATGTCAAACAATTTAAGCGTACATCGGTCAACGACTTCTATTTACCCTGAATATAGGGAAAAATGCCCTTGGGGTACTACAACAAAATTAAACAACTAACTTTGCCTAAGACCGACCTCTCACTTCAGATGGTAGGCTCGTTCATAAGGTATACATAAATGTCATTTACAAATTTGGGGTTATCTGAACCTCTTTTAAAAGCGATCAAAGAGCAGGGGTATGATACTCCTACACCTATACAACAAAAAGCCATTCCTGTCGTCATAGAAGGAAAAGATGTCTTGGCAGCAGCACAAACAGGCACAGGAAAAACTGCAGGATTTACACTACCACTACTTGAGAAACTCTCCAGAACACAACCAAACATGCAGAAAAAACAGATACGTGCTTTGGTACTAACACCTACACGTGAACTTGCAGCACAAGTAGCTGAGAGTATCAAGACGTATGGTAAACATCTGCCTTATACCTCTACAGTTATCTTTGGTGGGGTTGGCATTAATCCTCAATTGGCAGCTATACGTAAGGGTGTAGATATTGTTATCGCTACACCGGGTAGATTGCTCGATATTGCAGGACAAAAGGGCATCGATTTTTCTGCTCTTGAGTGTCTCATCCTCGATGAGGCGGATCGTATGCTTGATATGGGATTCATCCATGATATTAAAAAACTGATGAAACTGATGCCTCAAAAGAGACAGACGCTACTTTTTTCTGCCACCTTCTCTCCAGAGATCAAAACCTTGGCAGAAGGACTGCTCAACGACCCTGTACTGGTAGAAGTAGCACGTCAGAATGAAACGGCAGACCAGATAAAGCAGGTGATACACTTCGTAGATAAAAGAAGAAAGAGAGAACTGCTTTCACAGCTCATTAAGGTAAAAAAGTGGAAACAGGTTCTGGTCTTTACACGTACAAAACACGGTGCCAATAAGCTGACCAAAGAGCTTGAAGAGTCCGGTATATCCGCGGCGGCGATTCATGGAAACAAAAGTCAGGGCGCAAGAACCAAAGCTCTGGCTGCTTTCAAGGCAAATGAGATCCGTGTACTTGTGGCCACCGATATCGCAGCAAGGGGGATAGACATAGACCAGCTTCCGCATGTGGTGAACTATGAACTGCCGAATGTACCCGAAGATTATGTACACCGGATAGGTAGGACCGGACGTGCAGGGCAGAGTGGTGAAGCTGTTTCACTGGTTTGTATAGATGAGCATGAACTGCTTAAAAATATCGAAAAATTCATCAAGTTTGAGATACCAAAAGTAGACATTCCTGCATTCAGGCCGGATCCAAATATCAAGGCTGAACCTATCCAAAATGGAAGAGGTGGCGGAAAGGGCCGTGGTAAGAGTGGTGGAAATTCACGCAATAAACCTCGCAGCAGTGGTAGTCGAGATGGTACAGTAAGTAATAACAGAAATAAAAACCGCAATAGAAATAAATCACAAGGATTAAATAAATGAAAAAAATATTCAAATTGACAGATGAGAAAAAACATGAAGACCGTGTACTTGAAGCAGTCAAACATGAGATACGCAAGTATGTAAAACGTGAAAAGAAAAAGAAACTTGATGATGCACAGAACACCTACTGGGACTTTGATTGTAAAATAGGTACAACTTCTGATACTGCAAAAGTCGTAGCGTATGATGCACTGATCAAAGAACTTGATACAGTAAAAGCAAATGGTGCCACAGAGTGCTATCTTGAGATACTTGCCAAAGTGGTTCAAAAACCAACAAAAGAAACTGATTTAGAAGAAGATTCAGCCGAATAATACTATATAATATAAAGTTAGATATAATTTCGTAAAAAAGGATCACTAATATGAAAAAAATCACTATAATAGCACTCTTGATGAGCTTAGGTATGATCATGTCAGGATGCTCAAAAACGTGGAATGGTATTAAGCAAGATACAGGGGAAGCCTGGGATGCGTCTAAAAAGGCAGTGCACAAGGCAACTGCCTAGTATAGACCTATTTGAAGTATAGGTACTAGGTATTTCTACGCAGTACCACTAATTTTATGGGACTATAGATACGGTATCCGTTGAGATAGTCTCATATCTATTTGTTGTTCTGGCATCAAGTGCTTTCATCAGAGCGACTTCAGGCAATTGAGTATTTTTGTACAGATCTTGAGCAAAACCATAAGAGAGTGTCTGATAATGTAATTTGGCAGTGATCGTATAATTATCTGCCGGTAGTGCTATCTCATATTCTACAGTATCACTTCCTCCTATAAAGTTATTGTCCGTTTCCGCATTACCATGTGGATTGATAGTTTCAGGTAAATTTACATCATTTTTATCAAGTCCCCTTGGCAAGATACGGTTGTCTTTAAAATAATGCAGTGCATGTAACAGTATATAAGTCATATTATCGTCTGTATCCTCTAAAATCGTTTCATAGATCTGCACCTGTGAAGGATCAGTGATCTTATCATAGTGGGGTTCATAGGTATTGGTTGCTGTGTCGTATACCACACCAGTAATCTGACCTTCACTGTTAATAGCACCTGATTCAAACACAATCTGATCGGCACTGTTTTTTACTGTCACATGAAGCCAGGCACGGCGTGATGGAAAACCTGTCGGGAACTTGTGCCCACTGTGGTTTGTGATCTGAACATCAAAATTGAGCAGACCATTCTCAAAGTTCCATTGTGTGATATTGACATCAGCTGCGGCCTTAAGAAACTCTCTGGTATCAGTAATACTCTCATTAAATCTTGCTTCATCTGCCAAAACCCCTAGTTTAACACGGTTTTTCTTGAGGATTTCAAGCATATAGGTGTTGGCACCAAGGAACTTGTGTTGAAAGAATGGGGCTCTTTGTTCTAAATTATTGCCTCTTGTAGAAATGACCACACTACCTTCAGCTTTTGGCATGTGGCAGTCTTGACAGCTTTGTGTTCCATTGAAGTCACTGTACTCCCATTCGGTATAAGCAGCTTGTTCTGGGAAAGTCTCATCAGTGATCGTTCCATCTGTAGCAATGACGGGAGTCTCGAGGCTATGGCAGCTGGCACAGAGCTTGGATTCATTCATATGGGGACTATATTCTGGTGTAAATTGGACACTATTCTGCATAGGTCCAGTTCTAGGATTCATAAATGGGCCATAGATCTTACGATCAGTACCTGTATTATTTGTATCTATAACAAAGCCACCGGTAAAGCCTTCAGTCGTACCCAGTTCAGGTGTGTTTTCTATTTGATGACAGAGTGTACAGCTGACCCCCTGCATCGCAGCATCGTAATACTCGTTATCATGATTCAAGAACCCATCGCCTAAAAGTGAAACCGTATCACTATTATATGTAGCTTCTACATTGGCCATAGGGGTGTGGCATCGGCTACATTTTCCTTCGATAATTTCTTTATACTCAGGATGTTCTTTGACCTCGGTGGCCACTTTTGCCTTCCATAGCGGATCGGTCGCTGCATTGGCCATCATTGTACCTTGCCATGCTTTGACGATAGAGACATCTGTACCATTGGCATCAGTTATACCGTTATGACACTGTGCACAATTCTGTGAACCGCTAAAGTGTGTTGTGGTAAAAGAATCATTATGTAGAACAACATCAGGGAAAGTGGTATTATCATCAGGCAGAGATGAAGGGCTGTCACTACTGGATCCACCACCACAGCCTATAAGCATTAGACCGCTTAAAACTATAAGAAAATATGCTGCCTTTTTACCAAACATGATGACACTCCTTTTAAATGAAATGTGATTGAAAGAAATGGCTCAAGTCAATGACATCAGTCTCTTTCAAATTTTTTAAAAACATATAAATAGACAAATGTTTCATAGCATTTCTATCATTATAACAAATGAGTGTTAAGTGGGTATAAAAGTTCAAATAAGGAAAAAATTTGGATGTAGTAGTTGTTTAGAATAAAAATGAAGGAAAAGAAGTTAAATATTTTTTCCCTTCATTTTGTGATCACTCCTCTTTGAGCAGGGGGGCATCACCGATGGTCTCAGGGTGGAACTTCTCTTCATACTCTGTACTGACCGTGAACATTAATTTAAGATCAGCTGCGCTGCTTGCATACTGGTATGCCTGTTCCTCAGTGATTTTCTCTGCCAATGTGAGATCAAAAAGTGCACGATTAAAGGAAATGGAATCAAAACTGGTACGTTCTTTTTCAAGAGCATCCGGGATTTCATGATCACGTTTATTTCGAATCAGTTCTTGGATTTGAGGACTTTTAAACATCAGCTCTACGGCAGGGATCATATTTCCTGAAATACCTTGTATTAGACGTTGAGAAACAACGGCTTCTAAGGTTGCGGCAAGTGTTTCACGTACACGATTTTGCTCTTCATTAGGGAAAATAGCGATAATACGGTCAACGGTTTCTCTGGCATCTAATGTATGAACCGTAGTAAAGACAAGGTGTCCTGTATTAACAGCTTGTAAAATACTTTCAGCTGTTGCCATATCACGCATTTCACCAACTACAATAATATCCGGGTCCTCACGCATTGCTGCACGTAAAGCAGCAGAAAAACTATTTGTATGTAATCCTAGTTCACGTTGTTCTACGATTGATTTTGAATCATTATGTACATACTCTATAGGGTCCTCAATGGTGATGATATGACGTGGATATATTTTATTGATCTCTTCTATAACACTTGAAAGGGTTGTGGATTTACCGCTTCCTGTCGTACCTGTGACCAGAACAAGACCACGTCTGAGATGAGTGAGCTTGTGTAAGGCTGTCGGGAGGTTCAGCTCTTCTATAGTTTTAATATAGGAAGGTATAAGACGGAAGGCTAGTGCAAAACCACTAAGGTTCATAGAAATGTTGATACGGAAACGGTAGTTTTCATCAAGTGCATAGGCACCATCAAATTCTTTAGTTTCCATAAATTTTTCATAAGCATCACCCGTTAACATCTTAACAATGGATTCAATGGTCTTTGCATCCAATTTCTCATTAGATAAAAGAACGATGTCACTTTTTATACGTGCATGAATTTGGCTATTTGATTTAATATGCAGGTCAGCGCCATTGGCTTCAATTAGCATATTTAGCCAAGAATCCAATCTCTCTTTTATATTTTGTGTTAAAGACATAGTTTCCCTCCATTTTTTATATCTATTTATATTATACTACTGCTTATTTGCTTATATTATAGAGAAAGATGAAAAAAAGATAAATTAGAGTATAGATGGTAAAATATGCTATTTACTAAAAAAAGAAGGTCAGAGTGATGAAAATAATGAAATATATACTATTTGCACTACTTTTACTCGGATTATGGATCACAGAACCTTTATGGTGGAAATCCAATAGTAATCCAAGTACATTGCCAGTTGATGTTCAGATTCTTAATGAGGAGGAGAAACCAAAAACTAAAGTTGTTTCTTTAGAAGCAAAAAATGAAATGGAGTTAGAAATAAAATTTGGTCCAAAACCTTATGGCAAATACAGTACAGGTGTTCCTTCTGAAGTCTATGAATATTGGAATAAAACACTTCAGTATCCGGATTCTTTGGAAGAAGAAAGATGCGGTCCGATCAGAGCAGGTGAGAAAGGTTGGACTACTGTCTGCCGATATAGGACAAAAAATAGTGCTGGAACTTTAGAATTAATGCAGGATACTTTCATTATTAAAAATGGTAAAGCTTCTAAATAAATAGAGATACTTTAGCCCATAGGGTAGAGTATCTCTTCATGTACTTTGTCACACGCGCTTAAAATTTCATCACTGAGTGTAAGGTTCATCGCTGCAAGTGAGGCATCAAGCTGCTCTGAATGGGTTGCCCCTATGATGGTGGAAGCTACAAAATCAAACTGTTTTGACCATGCTGTAGCGAGTGTGACCGGGTGCAGTCCCGCATCAGCTGCTATTTTTAAGTATTTCTGGGTGGATGCCAATGTCTTGACGTTCATGAAACGTTGTGCCATCAGTCGTTGTCTTTGGTTAGGGGACTTGAGGTATGTTGCAAATCTTCCTTTTGCATCTTC